>NZ_JBEAFQ010000054.1:0-75197 GCF_040062275.1 Klebsiella sp. GW_Kp182
GGTATCTGCCTGCCTTAGTGGCAGCATGCGCCCGAACGGGGCCGCAGGGGTAACAACCTGCGGCCTTTTTCGTTGTATTGCTGCAACAAAAAAGTTTCCTGGAATGCGTCTCGCACCGCGCGTAATGGCGGAGTGCGGGTACCCGATCGGGCCAGTAGAATCGTCAGCAAGCCGGGCTCGCCCGGTGAGGCGCAATGTTGCGGGGGCTTGAACCCCGGCGGCATCGATGGATGGGTTGCTGGAAAGAGAAATCCCCCGCACGTTGTTTGGTATCAACCTGGCAACGTATCGGGGGCTAATCTCGAACCTCAACAATTCGAGAATAGCCGCGAACGGTTGCCATTGCAACAAGGCGGCTGTATGACGCTCGCTCAGTTGGGCCTGGTGCTGTGGGACGATCTGGCGGCTCCGGTGATTGCTGGCATTCTGGTCAGCATTATCGTGAGCCGGATGGATAACCGGAAGTAGCCGGGCGGTGGGTATCTGCCTGCCTTAGTGGCAGCATGCGCCCGAACGGGGCCGCAGGGGTAACATCCTGCGGCCTTTTTCGTTTATTGCGGATAAGGGACCCAACTGCCGCCGTTCAGCTGAACATACGGTTTCCCCTGGTATTGAATGACGATGGCGTTGGAGTTTTCCGACACCGCCGCGCTCTGCGGCAGGTTGGCAATATACTGCTGCCAGTTGATGTCGTTTTCGTCAAACATCTTGCCGTCGAGGGCGCGGACCACCAGCTCAGAAATCGCCAGGTAGCTGCTTGGCTGGTTGATGATAATCGGCGCATCGGGGTGTCTTGCCTTAATGCCGAAAAATTTCACCGCCGCCGGTACGTTAGTAATGGATGGGCTGGGAATATCGCGCAGGCCGGAAACCTGCATTTTGTCGCCTTTCAATGCCGCACCGTGTTCCGGTACGACGATGACCAGCACCTTACGCCCCGATCTCTCCAGTTCGGTGAAGAAATTATCCAGCTCATCGAAGAACTTCTGCGCACGGGCTTTATAGTCCGCGGTTTTGCTCTGGCCCGGATAGTGGTTACCGTCATGCAGCGGCAGCGTGTTGTAGAAGGTCGCCGTGCGCGGCGTATTCAGCTTATCCAGCGACTGCAGCCAGCGGTTCAGCGTCGCCTGGTCGTCATAGACCGGAGAGCCGTCAAAGCCCTGCAGAATGACCGGCAGGCCGCTTTGATCCATCAGCGGGCTCTGGATCCCGCCCAGCGAGCGAAGCTCCTTCAGGAAGTCGCCGAAGATACCGTTGTGGCCGAGCATCAGCTGCTGGGTGAAGCCCAGCTTCGCCAGGTTTTCAAACAGATAGCATTCGCTGCCCGATGGCTGATAAAGGTTCGCATGAGAGAGCTGGCCGCAGCTGGCGCGCAGCAGACGCGCCGCCGCCGGCCCGCTGTAAGAGGTCGCCGAGTTAAAGTTTTTGAACAGCAGGTCGAAATGCTTCCACAGCGGATGATCCATCAGCCCGGCCGCTTCAATATCCGACCATGAGAGCGAGCAGATGTTGATTATCAGCACATCAAACGGCTGGGCATCGGCCGGAAGCGCATCCGGGAAAGTGGTTTTACGTTTTTGCTCAGAAGCGTAAAAGGCATTCAGCCAGTTGGTGAGATTGGCCGACGTCGGCGGCTCGGTCTGCGGCGGAATATCGTTATTCGCCGGCGCAGTATTGGTCGCGATGGCCGTTCCGCCAGCCGTATTAACGGCGGTGTTCGCCGCCGCGGTCGTCGGCTGACCTGCCGGCCAAAGGCTGAAAGAGGGCAGCAGCGGACTGACCACCAGCCAGACCACGATCGCCGAGACGAAAACCGTCACTCGTAGCCACTGGCTGATAAACAGCCACAGGACCAGCAGCACGAAGAACGCGCCGACCATATTCCAGTTAATAAAGCGGGTCACCAGATCCCAGATATAGTCGGCGCTGAAGCCGGCAATCTGCGAGCCCTGGCTGGCAATGCTTTCCGGGCCGGGCAGCCAGGTGTCGTGCCAGAACAACATAAAACCCAGCGGGATCGCTATCCAGTGGCGGATACGGTGCAGCTTATACTGCGGAATTGGCACCAGCAGGAAGGCCAGAAACACCAGGTTTAACATGGGATGAAAATTGAGGTATCCGCCCCATAGCAATGCGAACTTCACCAGAAAGTAGAAGTTCCAGCCAGATAAGCCTCGCCAGTACCGCCAGAGCGGAAGCGACGCGGTGGGTGTTTTGGGTTTGGTCATTTCGTTGATTTGCCTTGCCTGGATGTCGCTTCCCGGCGCAGCACGCCAGCCGGTTTGACATAACGGGGTTTAAAGAACATCAGTCTTAATGTGGTGCGAATACGCCGCTGGTAGTGGCGCGTCAGGTATCCCAGCGGGAAGAACAGCAGGGCGCACAGGACGACCAGCTGAATAATATCGGCGATAGACATCATAAGGTTGGCTCCCCATCAATGGACAGACGGTGCGCCTCGGGGTTGCGCCGCCAGCTTCGCCCGTCATGGGTGGCGTTGATGGTTTCATTTTTGCCAAGCGAAATGGGCAGCGGCGTGTTCCAGTTCTCCGGCAGAATCCCGCGCATCTGCATGATTTCAGCCGTTATTTGCTTATCTTCAAACCAAATCATGCGGTTAGAAAAAATATCGCCGGTTGGTAAAGGGAAAATATGGTTTAACGCGGTATCCAGGTCGTTCACCCGGCAAAATGACAGAAACAGCACCAGGCGGTTGTTGCCGATGGTCATAATGTCGCCCATACGGTTGGGCTTACACAGCGTCAGCGCCTGCTCTACGCGCAGGCCGGGCGCCGGGCGCAGCGCCACCATTACGCCTTTGCCATCGGCGGGCAGCATGGTGTTGGCCATAATATTGTGCACCGCTTCGCAGAAGTCCCCCCATTTCTGGTAGCCGCGCAGTTTTAGCGGCTGGCTCCAGGTCAGCAGAGTATTAAAATCTTCCGGAATATGGCGAGTAAACTGCTGTTTCTGAACGCTTTCTATAAGCGTAAGGCAGCGGGATAACGGTGCGCCGCTGGGAATAACCATATTGGCGCCGCTGCTCAGCAGCAGGCGTTCATCGGTGGCGCGCAGGCTCGGCGTTTGTTCGCGGACGACGATTTTTAACGCGCTGCCGCGCTGGCGGCGCAGGGTATGGATATAGCGTCCCAGCTGTTCAATCTGTTCGTTCTGGGTAATGGAGAAGATCAGCGTTGCTGCCTGCGCCATCCTCCCGGCGTTGAAAACGGCGTCGTTGGTATCGAACAGCGTCCAGTATTCGGATAGCGCGGGGGCACCTTCCAGTACGCGCAGATTGCTAAGAATGACTTTTTCGTCGCTGCGCGGTTGCACCACCGTTTCTTCATCCTGCGCCAGCCGCCAGCCGTTTTCATCCTGAAGAACAATGAGCTGCTGCCGGGCGCTGATGCCTTTTTCACTCCCCCACCAGGCGATATCGAACAGGTGGTTATCCCCCTGGTAACGAATACTTGCCAGGCCGGAAAGCGAACGGTACTCGCGTAATAAAGGGGAGAGTTGCTTATCGATATCGTGCCCGGAATTAAGTACTAGTAATGAACAACGATGATAATTAGTCCATCGATACGATTTCTCAACCCAATTGCATAAATCATCGCTTTTTATATTCTGCCAGGCATTTTCAGCGCATAGCAGAATAAACAAATAATTGCCAGGTTCGAGGGAACAAACTAAATCGCGGTGCATTTCTTGCAGCCCCTCAGCACGGTTCGGCATGCTAAATAACGCCACCTTTTCTGGCCCGCAATTTTTCTCTAGTTCAATGATTTTATTGGGATTATCACCCATGACTATCGCCGCAACCTGGCTCTGTTTATCCTGGGCCGCCAGCGTATGGTTGAGCAGGCTTACCGCATCGGCATAGCGGTCGACATTCAGCCACCATACTCCACCCACGGGCATATGGCGTACTTCGTCCCATAATGATGAAATACCCAAAGAATATACGATATCCACGGCGTCCCTCGTGAGACTTGATTTACACTTGATTAGTTTACTAGCGAAAGCGTCAGAGTAAACCTAACATTGAAATTAAAGGACATCAGTTTTAGCATGTAAACATATTTTAAGGATGATCTTACGCCTCTCGGTTTAATTTATTGTATTTTCCAACGGACAGAGAAATGCCAGCAAAAGAGCCTGCTGTACCCACCGATGCGACTTTGGGCTACACGTTTCAAAATGATTTCCTGGCGTTAAGCCGGGCATTTTCCCTGCCTGATATTCACTACCACGATATTTCCCGACGCGAGCAGTTAACCGCGGCGCTAAAACGCTGGCCATTACTGGCTGAATTAGCAGAGAAAAAGTAAGGAAGCCGTCGATGGCGATTCTGGGATTACAGGGCGTGCGCGGCGGTACCGGCACCACGTCGATTACCGCTGCGCTGGCCTGGGCGCTGCAATTACTCGGTGAAACCGTACTGGTGGTGGACGCCAGCCCGGACAACATGTTGCGCTTTTTTTTCAACGTCGATTTCAGCCACAAAGCGGGCTGGGCGCGCGCCACGATCGACGGCAGCGACTGGCGCGACGCCGGTCTGCGCTACACCTCGCATATCGATCTTTTGCCCTTTGGGCAGCTGACGCCGGGCGAGCGCGCGAACATTGACCAGCTTCAGCCGACGCTGGCGCCGATGGCCGGGATGGTGCAGAAGCTTCATCAGCAGGGCGATCACCGCTGGCTGCTGATTGACCTGCCGGACGGTTACTCGCCGCTGACCCGCTCCCTCATTGACGTTTGCGACCGCACGCTGGTCATTGTGCATCCGGACGGCAACAGCCATATTCGCCTGCATCAGCAGGCGCTGCCGGTCAATAGCGATATTTTGATTAACGATTTGCGCGTCGGCAGCCAGCTGCAGGAGGATTTGTATCAGCTGTGGCTGGAGAGCCAGCGCCGCATTCTGCCGGTGACTATCCATCGTGATGAGGCGATGGCGGAGTGTCTGGCGGCGAAGCAGCCGCTCGGCGAGTACCGGCAGGACTCTCTGGCGGCGGAGGAGATACTGACCCTGGCCAACTGGTGTCTGCTGCACTACGCCGGGAAGGGGGCGGAATGATTCGCCTGAGCACCCTACTGCTGGCGCCGCCGGTCGGGAAACGGCTGAACGAGCGCTATCGCGACTATCGCCAGCACGGCGCGTCGTGGCTGTCGGCCGCGCTGGGCTGCCTGTGGGCATCTCTGGCATGGGCGTTTATGCCGCTGGAAACGCCGCGCTGGCAGGCTATTAGCGAACGTCACGGCGAGTTTTTCCCGCATATTAATCCGCATCGGCCGCGCCCGCTGGACCCGATTCGCTACCTGCTGCAATGCGTGTGGCTGCTGGCGACGCGGGTGCCGGAGCCGGATAAAAAGATCAACTGGCGTTCGCTGGCGGCGCTGGAAGGCGTCCAGGGGCGCTATGCCCAGTGGCTGGAAAAGCTGCCGGAAAAGGTTAACGCCCGCACCGGTCATCTGGATAAGCATAAAGAGCTGGCTCACCTGTCGCCAAAGCTGCGGCGGTTTATTCTGGGCACGATAACCTTTTTCTCGCTAATCCTCGCGCTGCTCTGTATTACCCAGCCGTTTAATCCGCTCTCGCAGTTTATTTTCCTGCTGCTGCTGTGGGGCGTGGCGCTGCTGGTGCGCCGCATTCCGGGACGCTTTTCGGCCCTGATGCTGATCGTGCTGTCGCTGACCGTCTCCTGCCGCTACATCTGGTGGCGCTACACCTCGACGCTCAACTGGGATGATCCCGTGAGCCTCGTGTGCGGGATAATTCTGCTGTTCGCCGAAACCTACGCCTGGGTGGTGCTGGTGCTGGGGTATTTCCAGGTCGTCTGGCCGCTGAACCGTCAGCCGGTCCCGCTGCCGGAGGATATGGCGCAGTGGCCGACGGTCGATATTTTCGTGCCGACCTACAACGAAGACCTCAACGTGGTGAAAAACACCATTTACGCTTCCCAGGGGATCGACTGGCCGAAGGACAAGCTCAATATCTGGATCCTTGACGACGGCGGGCGCGAGGAGTTTCGCCAGTTCGCCAAAGACGTCGGGGTGCACTACATCGCCCGCACCACCCACGAACACGCCAAAGCCGGGAATATCAACAACGCCCTGAAGTACGCCAAGGGCGAGTTCGTGTCGATTTTTGACTGTGACCACGTGCCGACCCGCTCGTTCCTGCAGATGACCATGGGCTGGTTCCTGAAAGAGAAAGAGTTGGCGATGATGCAGACGCCGCACCACTTCTTCTCCCCGGACCCGTTTGAGCGCAACCTGGGACGATTCCGCAAAACCCCGAACGAAGGCACGCTGTTTTATGGCCTGGTGCAGGACGGGAACGACATGTGGGACGCGACCTTCTTCTGCGGCTCCTGCGCGGTGATCCGCCGCGGCCCGCTGGATGAAATCGGCGGCATTGCCGTGGAAACGGTGACTGAAGACGCCCACACCTCTCTGCGCCTGCACCGTCGCGGGCACACTTCAGCCTACATGCGTATCCCGCAGGCGGCCGGTCTGGCGACGGAGAGCCTGTCGGCGCATATTGGCCAGCGCATCCGCTGGGCCCGCGGGATGGTACAAATTTTCCGCCTTGATAACCCCTTGTTTGGCAAAGGGCTGAAGCTGGCGCAGCGCATCTGCTACGTCAACGCGATGCTGCACTTTCTGTCCGGTATTCCGCGGCTGATCTTCCTGACCGCGCCGCTGGCGTTTCTGCTGCTGCACGCCTATATCATCTATGCGCCAGCGCTGATGATCGCCCTGTTCGTGCTACCGCATATGATTCACGCCAGCCTGACCAACTCGAAGATTCAGGGCAAATACCGCCACTCTTTCTGGAGCGAGATCTATGAAACGGTGCTGGCGTGGTATATCGCGCCGCCGACCTTTGTCGCGTTGATTAACCCGCATAAGGGCAAATTCAACGTGACGGCAAAAGGCGGACTGGTGGAGGACGAGTACGTCGACTGGGTGATCTCTCGTCCCTATATCTACCTCGTGCTGCTGAACCTGGTCGGCGTGGGGGTGGGGATCTGGCGCTTTATGTACGGCCCGGAAAACGAAATCCTGACCGTGTGGGTGAGCATTATCTGGGTGTTCTATAACCTGATTATTCTCGGCGGCGCGGTGGCGGTCTCGGTTGAAAGCAAGCAGGTGCGGCGATCGCACCGCGTGGAGATGTCGATGCCGGCGGCGATTGCCCGCGATGATGGGCACCTGTTCTCCTGTACCGTCCATGATTACTCAGACGGGGGCCTTGGTGTCAAGATTCACGGCGAGGCGCAGGTGCTGGAAAGCCAGCACGTCAAGCTGTTGCTGAAACGCGGGCAGCAGGAGTACGCCTTCCCGGTGCGGGTCGCGCGGGTCAACGGCAGCGAGGTCGGGCTGCAGCTGCTGCCGTTAAGCAATCAACAGCATATTGATTTTGTACAGTGTACGTTTGCCCGCGCAGATACGTGGGCGCTTTGGCAGGATAGCTTCCCGGAAGATAAGCCGATGGAAAGCCTGCTGGATATCCTGAAGCTGGGGTTCCGTGGATATCGTCACCTGGCGGAGTTTTCTCCGCCGTCGGTGAAGGTTATTTTCCGCTCGCTCACCATGCTGGTGGCCTGGTTTGTCTCGTTTATTCCGCGCCGTCCGGAACGCGCAGCGGCGACACTCTCGGCAGAACCGGCGATGGCTCAACAATGATGATAATGCGATGAACAGAAAACTCTCTTTGATTTGTGCAGTAGCGGTGGGTATTAGCGGATGGTCTCCCTTCGCTTCGTATGCGGAACCGACGGCGGCGACTCAGGCCGCGCCGACGACGACGGTCCCCGGTATCGCTGGTACGGTGGCGGACAGCCAGCCCACGGCGACGCTTGCCGATCCGGCAGCGCCGGTGGTGGTGCTGGATAACGCTCCGACCCGCGACGTGAAGCTGACCTTCGCCAAAATCGCCCCGCCTCCGGGCAGCATGGTGCTGCGCGGCGCGCGCCCTGAGGGGTCGGTAGAGTTCGGTATGCGCAGCGATGAAGTGGTGGCAAAAGCGCTGCTGAATCTCGACTACACCCCCTCTCCGTCGCTGCTGCCGGTGCAGTCGCAGCTGAAGGTGTATCTTAACGATGAGCTGATGGGCGTGCTGCCGGTCACCAAAGAGCAGCTGGGTAAAAAAGTCAGCGCGCAGATCCCTATCGATCCGCTCTATATCACCGACTTTAACCGCGTGCGCCTTGAGTTTGTCGGCCACTATCGCGATGTTTGTGAAAACCCGGCCAGCAGCACCTTGTGGCTGGACGTCGGTCGCGAAAGCTATCTGGATTTAACCTACCAGTCGCTGAACGTGCGCAACGATCTTTCGCATTTCCCGATACCGTTCTACGATTCGCGCGATAACCGCCAGCTGACGCTACCGATGGTCTTCGCCTCCGCGCCGGGTGTCCTGCAGCAGCAGGCGGCGGCCATCGTCGCCTCCTGGTTCGGCAGCAAGGCGGGCTGGCGCGGCCAGCAGTTCCCGGTGCAGTACAACGCGCTGCCGGACCGTAACGCCATTGTGTTTGCGACCAACGATAAGCGCCCTGACTTCCTGCGCGAGCATCCGCCGGTTAAGGCGCCGACGATTGAAATGATCGACCACCCGGATAATCCGTACGTCAAGCTGCTGGTGGTCTTCGGGCGGGATGACAAAGACCTGCTGCAGGCGGCGAAGGGGATAGCCCAGGGCAATATTCTGTTCCGCGGCAGCAGCGTGACGGTTGACGATGTCAAACAGCTGCAGGCGCGTAAACCCTACGATGCGCCGAACTGGGTGCGTACCGATCGGGCGGTGACCTTTGCCGAGCTGAAAACCTACGAACAGCAGTTGCAATCCAGCGGCCTGGTGCCGGATTCCATCAACGTGGCGCTGAACCTGCCGCCGGACCTCTACCTGCTGCGCGCCAACGGCATCGATATGAACCTGAACTATCGCTACACCATGCCGCCTATCAAGGACAGCTCGCGCATGGATATTAGCCTTAACGATCGGTTCTTACAGTCCTTCAGCCTCAACAGCTCGCAGGATGTGAATAAGCTGATACTGCGCCTGCCGGTGCTGCAGGGGCTGCTGGATGGCAAAACGGAAGTGACGATCCCGGCATTGCGCCTCGGCGCCATGAATCAGCTGCGCTTCGACTTCCAGTATATGAACCCGATGCCGGGCGGTTCTATCGATAACTGTATTACCTTCCAGCCGGTACAGAACCACGTGGTGATAGGCGACGACTCGACCATCGACTTCTCGAAGTACTATCACTTTATGGCGATGCCGGATCTGCGCGTATTTGCTAACGCGGGCTTCCCGTACAGCCGGATGGCCGATCTCGCTGATACCCTGGTCGTGGTGCCCAAATCGCCGACCGAGGGCCAGGTTGCCACGCTGTTGGAGACGGCCGGCGGCATTGGCGCGCAAACCGGCCTGGCGGCCATTAACCTGCGCATGACCGACGACGGCAGCCAGATTAAGGACAAAGACGCCGATCTGCTGCTGATTGGCTCCATTCCGCAGGCGCTGAAGGACGACACGAAAATCAACCTGCTGGTTGAAGCGACCAAAAGCTGGGTGAAAACGCCGATGCGCCACTACGATCTGGCCAGCATCTATCCAGATACCGAGGCCAGAACGCCGAATACCCGCACCGACGTCACGTCGACCGGGCCGATGGCGGCGATTATTGGCTTCCAGTCGCCGTACAACGATCAGCGCAGCGTCGTGGCGCTGCTGGCCGACAGCCCGCGCGGCAACGAACTGCTGACCCAGGCCCTTAACGACAGCGGTAAACGCGCGGCGATGTTTGGTTCCGTTGCGGTGATTCGTGAGTCGGGCGTCAACAGCCTGAGGGTGGGCGATATTTACTATATCGGGCACCTGCCGTGGTTCGAACGTATCTGGTTTGCGCTCTCCAGCCATCCGGTGCTGCTGGCTATTCTGGCCGCGGTCAGCATCGTTCTGCTGGCATGGGTGCTATGGCGCATGCTGCGTATTATCAGCCGTCGCCGCCTCGACCTTGATGATGAGTAATTGATGATGAACGCGGTGCGCGGTGTGGTGTTATCGGTATTGATGCTGGCGGCGGCGCAGGCGAGCGCCGCCTGCCAGTGGCCGGCCTGGGAGCAGTTTAAAAAAGAGTATGTCAGCGCCGAAGGGCGAATTATCGACCCCAGCGATGCGCGAAAAATCACCACCTCGGAAGGGCAAAGCTACGGGCTGTTCTTTGCTCTGGCGGCTAACGATCGCGACGGCTTCCGCAAGCTGTTCGAGTGGACGCAAAACAATCTTGCCGAGGGCGATTTGCGCGCGCATCTCCCGGGCTGGCTGTGGGGGAAAAAGAGCGATGACGAATGGACGGTGCTGGACAACAATTCAGCCTCGGACTCCGATTTGTGGATAGCCTGGGCGCTGCTGGAGGCCGGACGTCTGTGGGACACGCCTCAGTACACCGAGGTAGGCAAGGCGCTGCTGGCGCGCATTGCCGACGAAGAGGTCGCCACCGTACCGGGGCTGGGGCCGATGATTCTGCCGGGGAGAGTCGGCTTCGTCGATGACCGCGGCTGGCGTTTTAATCCCAGCTATCTGCCGCCGCAGCTGGCGACCTACTTTGCCGCGTTTGGCGCTCCCTGGCCGAAGATACGCGACGGCAATCTGCGTCTGCTGCTGGAAACCGCGCCGAAAGGTTTTTCGCCTGACTGGGTGCGTTACGAAAAAAGCAAAGGCTGGCAGCTGAAAGCGGATAAACCCATTATCGGCAGCTATGACGCCATTCGCGTCTATCTGTGGGTCGGTATGCTCGATGACGGCGATAAGCAAAAAGCTCGCCTGTTGGCGCGTTTTAAACCGATGGCGACCCGGACGATTGACCAGGGCGTGCCGCCGGAAAAAACCAACATCGCGACCGGTAAAACTACCGGCAACGGTCCGGTTGGCTTCTCCGCTGCGCTACTGCCTTTCTTGCAGAAGGAAGATGCACGCGCCATTCAGCGCCAGCGCGTCGCCGATAACTATCCCGGCGCGGATGCTTACTACAGCGCGGTCCTGACCCTTTTCGGCCAGGGATGGGATCAACACCGTTTTCGCTTCACCGCCGGTGGCGAATTACGGCCTGACTGGAACCAGGAATGCACAAGTTCTCACTAAGCTTATTCACCCTCTTCTTAGGCGTCGCGCTGATGCCGCTGGCGCACGCCGCGACTACGCCTGTTCAGGAACATCTACTGGAGCAGGTCCGCCTCGGCGAGGCCAGCAAACGTGAGGATTTGGTGCGCCAGTCGCTCTATCGCCTGGAGTTGATCGACCCGAATAACCCGGACGTTGTTGCCGCGCGGATGCGCTATCTTCTCCGCCAGGGCGATACCGCCGGCGCGAAGCAGCAGCTGGAGCGTCTGGCGAAGCTGGCGCCGGAATCGCCCGAGCTGAAAGCCTCGCGTGACGAAATGAAAAGCAGCACCGGCGATGGTCGCCAGGAGCTGCAGCAGGCTCGTCTGCTGGGCGTGGCCGGGAAGGTTGATGAGGCCATCGCCGCTTACGAGAAGCTGTTTAACGGCGTTCCTGATGATGATGACGCGGCGATTGAGTACTGGACGCTGGTGGCGCGGCTGCCCGCCCGTCATAACGAAGGCATCAATCAGCTGAAAAAACTCAACGCCCGCTTGCCGGGCAACGTCCCGCTGCAAACGGCGCTGGCGAAACAGATGTTTGGCGATAATAAGCCGGAAGAGGGATTTGCTTATCTGGAGCAGATGTCCCGCTCGGCGGCGGGGCGCGGTATCGCGGCGGACATCTGGTTTAACGAAGTGAAAAGTATGCCGGTCAGCCGGGCCAGCGTGCAGGCGCTGCAGCGCTTTCTCATGCAGTTTCCCACCGGTTCCACCTCGGCGAATGCCCGCGTCCTGCTCGCTCAGCAGCAGACGCAGCTAAAAGACCCGACGTTCCGCGATCGCGCGGAGGGGCTGGCGGCGGTGAAGGCCGGGAAAGGTTCGGTGGCCGTGGCCGATTTGCAGCAGGCTGTGCGGGCGGATGCCAAAGACAGCGACGCGGTTGGCGCATTGGGGCAGGCGTACTCCCAGCGCGGCGATCGGGCGCGGGCGGTCGCCCAGTTGAGTAAAGCCATCAAAATGGACCCGGATAGCCCGAGCCGCGATAAGTGGGACAGCCTGCTCAAGACTAACCGCTACTGGCTGCTGATTAAGCAGGGCGATAGCGCCCTCAAAAGCGGCCAGCTGGCGCAGGCGCAAAATAATTACGCCCAGGCGCAGCGCATAGACAATACCGACAGCTATGCGGTGCTGGGGCTGGGGGACGTGGCGGCGGCGCGTAAAGAAAACGCGGCGGCGGAGCGTTACTACCAGCGCGCGCTGCGAATGGATCGCGGCAACAGCCTGGCGGTGCGCGGTCTGGCGAATCTGTATCGCGCCGAATCGCCGGAAAAAGCCAGCGCGTACATCGCCAGCCTGTCGCCGGGCCAGCGGCGCAGCATTGATGATATCGAACGCAGCCTGACGAACGATCGGCTGGAGAAACAGGCCGAAGCGCTGGAGAGCCAGGGCAACTGGGCGCAGGCGGCGGAAGTGCAGCGCAGACGGCTGGCGCTGGATCCGGATAGCGTATGGATCGCCTACCGCCTGTCGCGGGATCTGGTCAGCGCGGGCAGCCGCAGCGAAGCCGATGCCATCATGCGCGCGATGGTCAACCGCCAGCCCGGCGATGCCGACCGGGTTTACGCCTACGGCCTCTATCTATCCGGGAATAATCAGGATGAGATGGCGCTGGCGCAGATTAACGCCCTGCCGCGCGGGCAGTGGACGGACAATATTCGCGAGCTGGAGGCGCGCCTGCAAAGCGATAACGTGTTGCGCCAGGCGAATCAGCTGCGCGATAGCGGTCAGGAAGCCCGGGCGATCGCGCTGATTAACCAGCAGCCGACGTCGGTGCGCTACGCGCTCACGCTGGCGGACTGGGCGCAGCAGCGCGGCGACAGCCAGACGGCGATTGCTGAATATCAGCGGGTGCTGGGGCAGCAGCCTGACAACGGCGATGCGCGTCTGGGCCTGGCGGAAGTGTATCTTGCCGATGGCGATAAAAACGCCGCCCGCGCCCAGGTGGCGCAGCTCAAGGGCGACGACATCGATTCTATCAATATGCAGCGGCGTATCGCCCAGGCGCAGGCCGGGTTGGGCGATCGCGCTCAGGCGCAGCAAACCTTCGCCCGCATCGTTCCGCAGGCGAAAGCGCAGCCGCCGTCAATGGAAAGCGCGCTGGTGCTGCGCGACGCCGCGCGTTTCCAGGCGCAGAACGGCGAGCCGCAGCAGGCGCTGGAAGGCTATAAAGATGCAATGGTGGCCTCCGGCGTCGCCCTCGAGCGCCCGCAGGATAACGACACGTTTACGCGGCTGACGCGTAACGACAGCAGCGATGACTGGCTGAAGCGCGGGATCCGCAGCGACGCCGCCGATCTTTATCGTCAGCAGGATCTTAACGTCACCCTCGAACATGATTACTGGGGCTCCAGCGGTACCGGCGGCTATTCCGACCTGAAAGCCCATACCACGATGCTGCATGTGGATGCGCCGCTGGCCGACGGGCGAATGTTCTTCCGTACCGATCTGGTTAATATGGATGCCGGGAGTTTTTCGACGAACAGCGACGGCAGCTATTCGCCGAGCTGGGGCACCTGCGGTGAAATCGCCTGTAGCGGCGGCAGCAAACATCAGAGCGATAGCGGCGCCAGCGTCGCGGTGGGCTGGAAGAACGATACCTGGAGCGGCGATATCGGCACCACGCCGATGGGCTTTAACGTCGTTGATGTGGTGGGCGGCCTGAGCTACAGCAGCGACGTTGGCCCGCTGGGCTACACCGTGAACCTCCACCGACGCCCCATCTCCAGCTCGCTGCTGGCCTTTGGCGGGCAGAAGGATAACCCTAACGACGGCCATACCGGCAAGACCTGGGGCGGGGTGCGCGCCGACGGCGGCGGTCTGAGTCTGAGCTACGATAAAGGCGAGGCCAACGGCGTCTGGTCTTCGCTGGGCGTCGACCAGTTGACCGGGAAAAACGTCGCCGACAACTGGCGCGTGCGCTGGATGACCGGCTACTACTATAAAGTGGTTAACGAAGATAACCGCCGGGTCACCGTCGGCCTGAACAATATGCTCTGGCACTACGATAAAGACCTGAGCGGCTATACGCTGGGTCAGGGCGGTTACTACAGTCCGCAGGAATATGTCTCCTTCTCGGTGCCGGTCACCTGGCGTCAGCGGACGGCGAACTGGTCATGGGAGCTGGGGGGATCGGTGTCGTGGTCCCACTCGCGCACCAAAACCGAGGCGCGCTATCCGCTGCTCAATTTGATTCCTTCGCAGTATCGTCATGATGCCAGCCAGCTCACGGAAGAAGGCAGCAGCAGTTCTGGCGTCGGCTATACCGCGCGGGCGCTGATAGAACGACGGGTGACCAGCAACTGGTTTGTCGGGGCGGCGGTGGATATCCAGCAGGCGAAGGATTACACCCCGAGCCATGCGCTGCTGTACGTTCGCTATTCGGCTTCCGGCTGGCAGGGCGATATGGATATGCCGCCGCAGCCGTTGGTTCCTTATGCCGACTGGTAGCAGATTAGGCTGAATTATGCGACAGGGCGCCACTCCACGGCGCTCTTCGCGTATACTCGTTGCCTCCGGGAAAGCGGCCCGATGGCGGCTGTGAACGTGTAGGCCGGGCAATTTCGCAGCCCGGGTAAGGCGTCAGCCGCGACCCGGGAATGTTCCCCGGTCGCGCTGTGCTTACCGGGGCTACCGGCCCGCGCCACCTGCGGATTTTGTAGCCCGGGTAAGGCGTCAGCCGCGACCCGGGAATGTTCCCCGGTCGCGCTATGCTTACCGGGGCTACCGGCCCGCGCCGCCTGCGGATTTTGTCGCCCGGACAGGCGCATTGCGCCGCCTCCGGGAAAGCGTCCCGATTGCATTGCTTCGCGCCTTGCGGGCGTGAGCGAACAATTTGAGTATATAATCAGCCTGATAACGATCGGTGAGAGGGACCTATACCCGATATGCGTTCAGTTTCAGTGGAGAACCCCGTTGCGCGTCAGCCGTTCACTTACAATTAAACAGATGGCGATGGTCGCGAGCGTGTCCATGGCGTTTGTACTGGTCTTCTGTTCTATTCTGCTGTTCCACTTTGTTCAGCAGAGTCGCTTTACCACGGCCACGCAGTTAGAAAGCATCGCGCGCTCCGTTCGCGAACCGCTGTCAGCGGCTATCCTGAAAGCCGATATCCCTGAGGCGGAAGCCATTCTGAGCCGTATTCAACCCGCAGGCATCGTCAGCCGGGCGGATGTTGTCCTGCCCAATCAGTTCCAGGCGCTGCGGATGCGCTTTATCCCCGAGCGCCCGGTACCGGTAACCATCACCCGTATGTTTGAACTGCCGGTACAGATTTCGCTGCCTATCTACTCCCTTGAACGGCCCGCTAACCCACAGCCGCTGGCCTATCTGGTGCTGCAGGCCGACTCATACCGCATGTATAAATTCGTCATGAGCGCGCTGGCGACGTTAGTGACCGCTTACTTGCTTCTGGTGCTGATGCTGACGGTGGCGATCACCTGGTGCATCAACCGTCTGATGGTACGACCGCTGCGTAAAATCGCCCGTGAGCTAAACGATGTCCCGCAGCACGAGCGTTTGGGCCATCAGCTCACGCTGCCGCGTCTCCATCATGACGATGAAATCGGCATGCTGGTGCGCAGCTACAACCGTAATCAGCAGACGCTGCTGCGCCTGCACGACGAACTCTCTTTGCAATCGACCCGTTTTCCGGTATCCGAGCTGCCGAACAAAGCCTTTCTAATGGCCATGCTGGAGCAAACCGTCGCGCGCCCGCAGGCCTCGGCGCTGCTGATTATCGCCTGCGAAACGCTACAGGATACCGCTGGCGTACTGAAAGAGACGCAGCGTGAAATGCTGCTGCTAACCCTGGTTGAAAAGCTGCGGGCGATTATTCCGGCGCAGATGGTGCTGGCTCAGGTGAGCGGCTACGACTTCGCGATTCTGGCCCACGGCATTGACGAACCCTGGCAGGCGGTGACGTTAAGTAAGCAAGTACTCACTGTCTTAAATGAACGTTTGCCGCTGCACGGCATCCAGCTTCGCCCCTGCGCCAGCGTCGGTATCGCGATGTTTAACGGCGAAATTAACGCCGAACAGCTCTACCGTCGGGCGTTTTCCGCCGCCGTAACCGCGCGTCGTAAAGGGAAAAACCAGATTGAGTTCTTCGATCCGCAGCAGATGGAAAAAGCGCAGCGCCGCTTAATGGAAGAGCACGATATTCTGACGGCGCTTGATAACCAGCAGTTTGCCATCTGGCTGCAGCCGCAGGTGGATACCCACAGCGGCGATGTGTGCGGTGCGGAAGTGCTGCTGCGTCAGCGTCAGGCGGACGGCAGCTGGTCGCTGCCGGGCGATCTGATTGAGCGTATCGAAGCCTGCGGGCTGATGGTGCCGGTCGGCTACTGGGTGATGGAAGAGGCCTGCCGGCAGCTTGCCGCCTGGCAAAATCAGGGGATCATGTTGCCGCTGTCGGTCAACGTGTCGTTGCTGCAGCTGCTGCATCACGATCGCGGCGAGGAGATGCTGGCGCTGCTCGCGCGCTATCGTATCGCGCCGGGTACGCTGGTACTGGAAGTCACTGAAAGCCGTCGGATTGACGACCCGCAGGCGATTATTTCCCTGCTGCGTCCGCTGCGTGAAGCGGGCGTGCGGATTGCCCTTGATGACTTTGGTATGGGCTACGCCGGCCTGCGCCAGCTGCAGCATATTAAATCGCTGCCGGTAGACATCCTGAAAATCGATAAAGTCTTTATCGATATGCTGCCCGATGACATCAGCATGGTGCCCGCGATTATCCAGCTGGCGCGGGGGCTGAATCTGCACATTGTCGCGGAGGGCGTCGAAACCGATACCCAGTATCGCTGGCTGCAGGAGGCGGGCGTCGAGACGGTGCAAGGGTATCTTTTTGGCTGCGCCATGCCGCCTGAGGCTTTTATGGCCCGTTTTTTACCCGGTGATGTTGAGGATGCAAGTTTGTAACAACATTGTTAGCTTATGCGAGTCAGTTCAAATAAATTAACAATTACATTGCAATTTCATCACTCGTTATTTCTGAAATGTTTCATGGGTGTTATTTTTAAGCCACGGACGCAATACCCCCTCAAGGTCTGTGGTTATCTCCAAAGGACACCCTATGAAAATCTCTTTCTTTAAAAGCCTCTATGTCCAGGTTCTCTCGGCCATAGCGATCGGTATTCTGCTGGGCCATTTTTACCCGGAACTGGGTGCGCAGATGAAACCCCTCGGCGATGCCTTCGTTAAGCTGATTAAAATGATTATTGCCCCGGTTATCTTCTGTACCGTCGTGACGGGGATTGCCGGGATGGAGAGCATGAAAGCCGTCGGCCGCACCGGGGCGGTGGCGCTGCTCTACTTTGAAATCGTGAGCACTATTGCGCTGATCATCGGCCTGATCATTGTAAACGTGGTGCAGCCCGGCGCGGGAATGAACGTTGACCCGGCGACCCTCGACGCGAAGGCCGTGGCGGTTTACGCCGAACAGGCGAAAGATCAGGGCATCGTAGCGTTCCTGCTCGATATTATCCCCGGCAGCGTGATTGGCGCTTTTGCCAGCGGCAACATTCTGCAGGTGCTGATGTTTGCGGTGCTGTTTGGTTTCGCGCTGCATCGCCTCGGCAGCAAAGGCCAGCTGATTTTTAACGTTATCGAAAGCTTCTCGCAGGTGATCTTCGGCATCATCAATATGATCATGCGCCTGGCGCCGATTGGCGCGTTCGGGGCCATGGCCTTTACCATTGGGAAATACGGCGTCGGTACGCTGGTGCAGCTTGGTCAACTGATCGTCTGCTTCTACATCACCTGCATCCTGTTTGTGGTGGTGGTGCTGGGGTCGATCGCCAAAGCCACCGGCTTCAGCATCTTTAAATTTATCCGCTATATCCGCGAAGAGCTGCTGATTGTCCTGGGAACGTCTTCATCCGAGTCGGCGCTGCCGCGTATGCTCGATAAGATGGAGAAGCTGGGCTGCCGTAAGTCGGTGGTGGGGCTGGTGATCCCGACGGGGTACTCCTTTAACCTCGATGGCACCTCAATATACCTGACGATGGCGGCGGTGTTTATCGCCCAGGCGACGAACAGCCATATGGATATTTTCCATCAAATCACCCTGCTGGTGGTGCTGCTGCTCTCCTCAAAAGGCGCGGCGGGGGTGACGGGCAGCGGCTTTATCGTCCTTGCGGCGACGATTTCCGCCGTCGGGCACCTGCCGGTCGCCGGTCTGGCGCTGATTCTTGGCATCGACCGCTTTATGTCCGAGGCGCGAGCGCTGACCAACCTGGTGGGTAACGGCGTCGCGACCATCGTTGTCGCTAAATGGGTCAAAGAGCTGGACGCGAAACAGCTGGATGATGTGCTGAACAACCGTACTCCGGTAAGCAAATCGCACGAATTATCCTCATAAATCCATCTGTTAGGCCCGTTGTCCCTTGCTGGACTACGGGCTCCTGCGCATAATTAGGGGTCACTGTCGCTTGCGCGGCGGTGACCCTTATGTTTATTTCACGTCAACATGCGACATTTTCATCTCCGTGTGGTCTAACCGACGTACTTAACTCACCATATTTTTTCGGCGGCCCTCCCGTGGGCCGCTGTTGTAACCAGGATTGTTCATCAGGGGTTCACATGCAGGGCACAAAAATTCGACTCTTAACCGGTGGTTTGCTGATGATGGCGACGGTCGGTTATGTGCAGGCAGAAGCGCTCCAGCCGGACCCGGCCTGGCAACAGGGGACACTGGCGAATGGGTTTCAGTGGCAGGTTTTAGCCACCCCGCAGCGTCCCAGCGATCGTATCGAAGTTCGCCTGTCCGTGAATATTGGCTCGCTGAGCGAAAGCACTCAGCAGAGCGGCTTTAGCCACTTTATCCCGCGCCTCGCGCTGACGCAAAACGGTGGCCTCCCGACCATGCAGGCCCGTTCGCTATGGCAGCAGAGTATTGACCCGAAGCGTCCTCTGCCGCCCGCCATCGTCTCTTATGACTACAGTTTGTTTAACCTGAGCATACCGAATAACCGTAACGACCTGCTGAAAGAGGCGCTGAGCTGGCTGGCCAGCGCCAGCGGTAAAATGTCGATCTCCCCGGAAACCGTCAACCACGCGCTGCAGGGCGAAGACATGGTGGCGACCTGGCCTGCGGATACCAAAGAAGGCTGGTGGCGCTATCGGCTAAAAGGCTCCACCATGCTGGGGCACGATCCGGCGGCGCCGCTGAAGCAGCCGGTGGATATTGCTCAGCTAAAAGAGTATTACCACAAGTGGTACACCCCGGATGCCATGACCCTGATTGTGGTCGGCAACGTGGATAGCCGCAGCGTCGCGGAACAAATCAACAAAACTTTCGGCGGCCTGAAGGGCAAGCGCGAAACGCCGGTGGCGGTTCCTACGCTGTCGCCGCTGCCGACGACGCCGGTCAGCATCATGACCGATGCGGTGCGCCAGGATAAGCTGTCGCTGATGTGGGATGCGCCGTGGCAGCCGATCCGCGACTCGGTCGCGCTGCAGCGCTACTGGCGCGACGATCTTGCCCGGGAAGCGCTGTTCTGGCACGTACAGCAGAATCTGAGCAAAAGTAATATCAAGGATATCGGCCTTGGCTTTGACTGCCGCGTGCTCTACCAGCGCGCCCAGTGCGCGATCAATATCGAATCGCCGGGCGAGCGCCTGAACGCCAACTTAACGACCGTGGCGCGCGAGCTGGCGAAAGTCCGCGATCGCGGCCTGCCGCAGGAGGAGTTTGACGCCCTGATCGCGCAGAAAAACCTCGAACTGCAGAAGCTGTTTGCCACCTATGCGCGCACCGATACGTACATCCTGATTAGCCAGCGGATGCGTTCGTTGCAAAATCAGGTGGTGGATATCGCGCCCGAGCAGTATCAGAAACTGCGCCAGGAGTTTCTCAATTCGCTGACGGTCGACATGCTGAATCAGTACCTGCGTCAGCAGCTGTCGCAGGATATGGCGCTGGTGCTGCAGCAGCCGCAGGGTGAGCCGGAATACAACATGAAGGAACTGCAGGCGACGTGGGAAAAGCTGATGGCGCCCGCGCCAGCGGCCGCAGCGGCGTCGAGCGCCGTCGGTGATGTTGTGGAAGGGCGTAACGAAGCGACGGATATCCCGCCCGCGCAGTAAAGCAAAACCGGATAGCGTGGCTATCCGGTGAGGTTTTGTTTTACGTATTGCTGGATTGGCCCGGTGATTTTCCCGGAGGTGGCGCTGGCGCGCCTTATCCGGTCTAATGCCAGCGCCAGACAGTAGCCCGGCTAAGCGCAGCGCAAGCCGGGATTCTCGCAGGCGGGCGTAACGCAATCGAAAATTACTGCGGCATCGCCTCGCGCGGGATAATCGCGCCGCGATACTGGATCACCGTGCTGGCGGTCAGGTGTCCGCGTTTTGCCGCAGATTCGGCGTCGCCGCCGGTCAGGCGTACGGCCAGGTAGCCGGCGCTGAACGAATCGCCCGCCGCCGTGGTATCAACCACTTTCTCTTTCGGCAGCTTAACGGCCGGGACTTCCCGCAGCGGCTGGCCGGCAATCGCCACCAGGCAGGAGTCTGCGCCGCGCTTAACCACCACTTCTTCAACGCCGGCGGCGTGGGTGCGGGCAATCACTTCCGCAACCGGCTTCTCGCCCCACAGCGCGTCTTCGTCATCGAGGGTCAGGAACGCGATGTCGGTGCAGGCTAGCATCTGCTGATAAACCCGCTGCGTCTCCTCTTTGCTGCTCCACAGGCGCGGACGATAGTTATTATCAAAGATAACCTTGCCGCCGTTTGCCCGGCATTCCCGCAGCAGGGTCAGCAGCTTCTCGCGGCTGGTCGGGCTGAGGATCGCCAGGCTGATCCCGCTAAGATACAGATAATCAAAGGTCGCCAGCTCTTCGCAGATGCTCGCGGACTGCTCGCTCTCCAGCCAGAACTTCGCCGCGGCTTCGTTGCGCCAGTAGTAAAAGGTGCGCTCGCCGCTCTCGTCGGTTTCGATGTAGTAGAGGCCCGGTAAACGGTCGGCCATGCGCTGAATCAGGTCAGTCTGAACGTTCTCGCGCTGCCAGGATTCGAGCATCTGCTGGCTGAAGGTGTCCGTGCCCAGGGCGGTAACGTAGTGCACGCCCAGCGCGCTGGCGTCGGTCTGGCGAGCGATGTAGACGGAAGTGTTTAAGGTGTCGCCGCCAAAGCCGCGATTAACCGCTGCGCCTTTCTCTGACAGCTCAATCATGCATTCGCCAATGACGGCAATTTTCTTCGACATAGTGATGACCTGAAATTAAATCAATATTAACCCTAGTGTGCGCTGGGGCGCTTTGATGGTCAATGATATTAAAACAACGTTCCATTATTTTTTTGACCTGACGCGGATTATGTGACGAAAACCTCATTCGGCGGAGCAAATGGCGTTTCTCAACTATATTCAGGAGTGACGAGACGCAAAAGGAGTGCAGAAGGGATGAGCAGAACCCGAAAAACCGTGGCTATTATCCTGGGAACGATTGTCGTACTGATCGTTCTGTTTTTTATCGTGCTGGCGACCTTTGACTGGAACCGCCTGAAGCCGACGATCAACCAGAAAGTCTCTGCTGAGCTGAACCGCCCGTTCGCGATTCGCGGCGATCTGGGCGTCGTCTGGGAACGCCAGCCCGGCGAGAGCGGCTGGCGAAGCTGGATCCCCTGGCCGCACGTTCATGCCGAAGATATCGTCCTTGGCAACCCCCCTGATATCCCACAGGTCACAATGGTCCACCTGCCGCGCGTTGAGGCGACTCTCGCCCCGCTGGCGCTGCTCAGCAAAACGGTCTATCTGCCGTGGATTAAGCTTGAACAGCCCGACGCGCGTCTGATCCGACTGTCGGAGAAGACCAACAACTGGACTTTCGACCTGGCTTCGGCGGGGTCGTCGGAGAAAGATGCGGCGCCTTCCAGCTGGTCTTTCCGCCTCGACAATATTCTTTTCGATCGCGGCAAGATTGCCGTTGATGACAAAGTGTCGCGCGCTGACGTGACGATCGTGGTTGATCCGCTCGGTAAGCCGCTGGCGTTCAGTGAAGTGACCGGCGAGAAGGGGAAAGGGCAGCCGCAGAAAGTGGGCGATTACGTCTTCGGCCTGCAGGCGAAAGGGAGCTACAACGGACAGCCGCTCTCCGGTAGCGGCAAAATCGGCGGCATGCTGGCGCTGCGCAGCGAAGGGACGCCGTTCCCCCTGCAGGGGGATTTTCGTTCCGGCAATACCCGGGTCGCGTTTACCGGCACGGTCAGCGATCCGCTTAACCTCGGCGGCGTCGATCTGCGGCTGAAGTTTTCCGGGGACTCGCTGGGCGATCTCTATGACCTGACCGGCGTGCTGCTGCCGGATACGCCGGCCTTTTCGACCGACGGGCATCTGCGGGCCACCTTCAAGGAGAAAAACGGTTCACGCTTCGCCTATCAGGATTTTAATGGCCGCATCGGCGAGAGCGATATCCACGGCTCGCTGACCTACACCACCGGTAAACCCCGGCCTAAGCTGGAGGGCGACCTTGAGTCCAGACAGCTAAGGCTGGCGGATCTGGGGCCGCTGATTGGCGTCGACTCCGGCGGTAAAGGCAGCCAGACCGAACGGCGCAAAGGCGAAGCCTCCCCGCAGCCGGCCGGAAAAGTGTTGCCGTATGACCGCTTTGAAACCGATAAGTGGCAGGTGATGGATGCCGATGTGCGCTTTAAAGGACGGCGCATTGAGCACGGCGGCACGCTCCCCATCAGCGACCTCTCCACCCACGTGCTCCTCGAACGGGGCGACCTGCGCCTGCAGCCGCTGCGTCTGGGGCTGGCCAACGGCACGATTGCCGGCAGCATTCATCTTGAAGGGGATAAAAAACCGCTGCAGGGGACGGCGAACCTGCAGGCGCGCCGCCTGAAGCTGAAAGCGCTGATGCCAAACGTGGAGATGATGCAGAAAACCCTCGGCGAAATGAACGGCGATGTGCAGCTTCGCGGTACCGGCAACTCCGTCGCCGCGCTGCTGGGCAACAGTAACGGTAACCTGAAGCTGCTGATGAACGACGGTTTAATTAGCCGCAACCTGATGGAGATCCTCGGCCTGAACGTCGGCAACTTTATCATCGGGCAGATCTTTGGCGATGATGAGGTGCGGGTGAACTGCGCGGCGGCCAATATCGACGTGGTCAACGGCGTCGCCCGGCCGCAGGTGTTTGCCTTTGATACGGAAAACGCGTTGATCAACGTCACCGGTACCGCCAGCTTTGCCTCAGAGCAGCTGGACCTCACTATCGATCCGGAGAGTAAGGGCTTTCGCATTATCACCCTGCGTTCACCGCTCTACGTGCGCGGCACCTTTAAGTCGCCGAATGCGGGCGTGAAGGCGGGGCCGCTGATTGCCCGCGGCGCGGTAGCGGCAGCGCTGGCGACCCTGGTGACGCCGGCCGCCGCGCTGCTGGCGCTGATCTCACCCGCCGAAGGCGAGGCGAACCAGTGTCGGGCAATTCTGTCGCAGATGAAAAAATAGTCGGCAAGGAGACGCCCCTGGCCGGATGGCCAGGGGCGTGGAGGGAAAGTTACAGCGATTGATGACGCGTTTCGTGAGTCAGCAGCAGCGCGATCATCGTCAGCGCCGCCATGGCGGCCAGATAGAGTCCTACCGCAGGCAGACCGTAGTTGCCCTGCAGCCAGGCGGCGATGTACGGCGCCACGGACGCCCCGAGGATCGACGAGACGTTATAGGAGAACGATGCGCCGGTATAGCGAACTTCCGTCGGGAACAGCTCCGGCAGCAGCGCGCCCATAGGGCCAAAGGTCAGCCCCATCAGGCTCAGGCCAATCAGCAGGAAGGCAAAGACCAGCAGCGGGTTGCCGGAGCCGAGCAGCGGTTTAAAGGCAAACAGCGCGAAGAGGATGATCAGGGTCGTAATCACGACCATGCTCTTACGACGGCCGAATGCATCCGCCAGCAGGCCCGCCACCGGTACCATCACGCCAAAACCGATAACCGCCATCATCAGCATCCACAGCACTTCGTTACGCGGCAAGCCGAGGCCAATCGGCGCGGCGGCGGTGCTGAAGGTCATGGAGTAGACGGTCATGATGTAAAACAGCGTATAGGTCGCCAGCATGATAAAGGTGCCGAGAACGGTGACGCGCACGTGTTTGGTCAGCAGCGTGCCCAGCGGTATTTTGACCTGTTTTTTCGCGGCGGCTACCTTAGCGAACACCGGCGACTCGTGCAGCGAAACGCGGACGTACAGGCCGATAATGACCAGCACGGCGGAGAAGATAAACGGCATACGCCAGCCCCATTCCATAAACTGCTGGTCGGTCAGCAGCCAGGAGAGCAGCAGGAAGGTGCCGTTCGCGAAGAAGAAGCCGATAGGCGCGCCCAGCTGCGGGAATGAGCCATACAGCGCGCGCTTGCGCGGCGGGGCGTTTTCCGTCGCCAGCAGCGCCGCGCCGCCCCATTCGCCGCCAAGGCCGAGCCCCTGACCAAAGCGCGCCAGCGCCAGCAGCACCGGTGCCATAATGCCAATGGTTTCATAGCCGGGCAGCAGGCCGATAACCACGGTGGAGATCCCCATCGTCAGCAGCGAGGCGACGAGGGTCGCTTTACGGCCTACGCGGTCGCCGAAGTGGCCAAAGACCGCTGAACCGATAGGGCGCGCAATAAAGGCGATAGCGAAGGTCGCCAGCGATTGTAGCGTCGCGGCGGCGGGATCGCCCTGCGGGAAGAAAATGTGCGGGAATACGATAACCGCCGCGGTGGCATAGATGTAGAAGTCGAAGAACTCGATGGCGGTACCAATGAGTGAGGCGACGACGACTTTATTGCGTGAGTTAACCGGAACGGTGTCCTGCGCGTTGTCGAGTGTTGTGGCTGTGGCTTGCATAGATCTTTCTTATTTTTTGCGAACGAAAGGCCATATAGCCACAGCCTTGGGGACATTTCAATCTGTAACAAGGGGCGGGGGAGGCGAAAAAAGAAGCAAAAAGTGAATAATTTCTGTGCCAGAAAAATAACTTCTATGAAATGCTTCACAAAATTAAAATAATGGTCGATAAAACCAGGTTTAGGTTAAATAAAAGTTACATGTTGGATTTATATGCTGAAATGCCAGGTTGGGCTGAATTTTGCGTCTTTTATTCAGCCCAGTGATGGTTTAGTCGTGGGCTTTGCCCGGCATCCGGCGGTCGTCTTTATATTCGGCGGTGGCAATCCATGCGGCGCAGAACAGCGTCAGGCGGGCGAAAAAATAGAAGAAGGCCATTATCCCCAACACCGAACCGAATGCCGCCCCGGATGGGGATTTCACCAGCGCCGGTAGCGTCCAGGTCATGATGATTTTGATTATCTCAAAGCCGACGGCCGCAATCAGGGTGCCGCGAATCAGCGCCTTACGGCGAGGGCGGTGGCGCGGGAGTCGCCAGAAAATCCAGAAAAACAGCAGATAGTTGGCGAAGATGGAAATCGCGAGGCCAATCAGCCGCCACGCCGGTTTCAGCCACTCGATATAATCAAGATAAAGCGCCGAGATAATCATCTGCTGGGCCGAGCCGGCGATAGAGGTGATCGATAAGGTAATGACCAGCGCAACCAGCAGGCCGATCAGCGAGATAAAGTCGCGGAAATACTTAACCCAAATTTTCTCCTGATCCTGCGGCGTGCGTTCCCAGACGTCGCGCGACTGGGCGCGGATGGCCTCACGCAGGTTGCCCATCCAGTTAATGCCGGAGTAGAGCGCCACCAGCAGACCCACGATACCGACGGCGGTACGCTGCTGTACGGCGGTATTGATGGTATTTTTCAGCGTTGCCGCCAGCGTCGGGTCGCTAACGTTAAGCAGGATTTTATCGAAGATGTCCTGTAGCAGCGTGGGATGCGAGGCGAGAACAAAACCGGCGGCCGCAAAAGAGACCATCAGGATTGGGATCATCGATAAAAACGAGAAGTAGGTGATTGCCGCGCCAAACTGATTACCCAGCCTGTCGTTGAAGCGCTCCGCGGCGCGGATGATATGGGCGACCATATGGTTACGCTGAACTTTTTCCGCCGTTCCGGTGACGCTTTTCAGCGCCTGGTTGGCTTTTTTCGCCACGGTAGAGTCGTTTATCGCAGCCATCGCGCTTTTGTTTTTATCCGGCTGCTGGCCCGGATCCTCGGTTGGGCGTTGAGCGTCGTTTTCCGGCGTCATAAATTATTTCTCCCTTTTTTACAGCGATATTCTTCAAAAATTATATACGTAAAATCACGGATGGGGCGTATCGGGGGGAGCGGGCATCGGAATCTGCGAATCACTGAAGCGCGTTCATGTGTTATTCCCCGGCTGCGCTGCGTTTGTATCGGCCTGGGTGAATTTGATAATAGCATGATATTGTTGGTTTTTTACGCCATGTAAAGCGTCAGCCAGCACCCGGCAGGAAATATCGGCACGCTCTCAAATACAGATTTTTCATCATTCGGCCTAATCAACGTAGTTTTTCATTAAGCCGCCCAGCCACTCCATAAACAGATGTACCCGGCGCGAGAGATTACGCCGGTGCGGATAAATGAGCGACACCGGCAGCGGCTCGGCGCGGTAGTGGGGCAGAATTTCTATCAGCTCCCCGGTGCGCAGCCATTCCCGAACCCCCACCCGCGGCACCTGAATAATGCCCAGCCCCGCCAGGCACGACGCCTGATAGGTCTCGGTGCTGTTCACCGTCAAGACGCCGCCGGTTTTGATCCAGCGGACGGCGCCCTCGCTGACCACTTCGAAGCCCAGCGGGCGCACCCCGAGGCTGCTTGCGTAGTGGATCAGCGCATGATCGGCGAGATCGTCCAGCGATTGCGGATAGCCGAAGCGCGTCAGGTACTGCGGGCTGGCGCAGTTGATTTGCGTTAGCTTGCCCAGCGGCCGCGCGATGAGCCCGGAATCTTTCAGCGTACCGACGCGCACCACGCAGTCAAAGCCCTCGCGAACCACGTCGACTAACCGATCGCTGCTGCTGAGCTCCAGTTCAATGCCGGGATACTGCTGCAGAAATGCCGGCAGCTGTGGAATGACCAGCTTTTTCGCTACGGCGACGGGCATATCAACCCGCAGACGCCCGCTGATGCTGGAGGGGTCAAGCTGAAACATGCCGTCCAGCTCTTCAAGATTGCTGAGCAGGTCTCTGGCGCGTTCGTAATAAACCATACCATCCTGCGTCAGCTGTACCCGGCGGGTTGTGCGATGCAGCAGACGAACCCCAAGGTGGCTCTCCAGCGCCTGAATCTGGCGCGAGACGCTTCCTTTCGGCAGGCCAAGGGTATCGGCGGCGCGGGAAAAACTTTCCAGCTCCGCGACTCTGATGAACAGCTGCATTGCGTGAATTTTATCCATGCCGGCGGCCTATTGTTGTTTTTAATGAAACAGTAAAACGTAATTTGCCATATTTATTGTTTTTATAGCAGCTAATAAGCTCTTCAGCGATGCAAACGCAACCAAGAAGGGGTTTTCTGATGACGCAACGTATCGCTTTAGTCACCGGCGGTAGCCGTGGACTGGGAAAAAACGCCGCATTAAAGCTGGCGGCAAAGGGAACCGATATTATTCTGACCTGGCACAGTAACCCGCAGGCGGCGCTGGACGTGGTGGCTGAAATTGAGCAAAAAGGCGTGAAAGCCGCGGCATTACCGCTAAACGTCGGTGATGTTGGCAGTTTCGACAGTTTTGCTCAGAAGGTAAGAGAAGTGCTTCAGCAGCGCTGGCAGCGGGAGACCTTCGACTATTTATTGAACAATGCCGGAATTGGCCTGAATATTCCCTTTGCTGAAACCAGCGAGGCGCAGTTTGATGAATTAATGAACATCCAGTTTAAGGGGCCGTTTTTCCTTACCCAACGCCTGCTGCCGTTATTGCAGGACGGGGGGCGGATCCTCAACGTTTCCAGCGGACTGGCGCGTTTCGCGCTGCCGGGCTATGCGGCCTACGCCTCAATGAAAGGCGCGATGGAGGTGCTGACGCGCTACCAGGCGAAGGAGCTGGGAGAACGCGGAATTTCGGTCAATATTATTGCGCCCGGCGCGATTGAAACCGATTTTGGCGGCGGTGTGGTCAGGGATAACGCGCAGGTGAATCAGCATATTGCCGCGCAAACGGCGCTCGGAAGAGTGGGGCTGCCGGATGATATTGGCGATGCCATCGCCGCGCTGCTTAGCGATGACCTGCGCTGGATGAACGCCCAGCGCGTAGAAGTCTCCGGTGGGATGTTCTTGTAATCCCGCGCCCCTCCATAGAGTATGGAGGGGCTAACGTATTTCATGCGCTTCTTATTTCGTAACAGACTTTCCTCATTTCGCCATCGCCTGCGTTTCCGGCTTCGTTTAAACTAGAAAATTAGTATTATTTTTATTTTTTCTTGCCAGTTTCATTAAGGATTTCCTTAATTCAAATGTAATAAATATTGTGGATAAGTAATGGGGCCAATAAGCCCTGTAACTATTCATTGTTATGATATTTAGTTTCGCATCCCTATCGGTAAAATGCCCCAGGCCAAACGGCAAGTTGTTATTTATTTTGGCTGATGTTTGCCTTTTCATCGGGCATTTATTTATTGGAGCGAAACCCATGCAGATACTCATGTTTGACAGGCAGTCGATATTTATTCATGGAATGAAAATTGGCCTCCAGCAATACATTCCAGAGATTGATATTTTTGGCACCTGTCAGGCTGAACAGCTCTGGCAGAAGCTGACGGCGCATCCTGACGCGCTGCTCATGCTGGACGGGGATATGCACGGTGAGTTTTGCTGTTGGCTGCTGGAGGAAAAACAGCGTCGTTTTCCGCACGCTCAGGTCCTGCTAATCGTTTCTGACGATAATAAGGGCTGGCTACAGCGCGCGCTGTCTTATAATGTGCGGGCCATCGTGCAGCGCGAGGAAAGTTTGCCCACTTTCGCTCAGACCATCAATCGTCTCCGGCGGGGGCTTCCCTGCTTGCCGGACGATGGATTAATAATGGCGGAGGTGAGCGATAATAAACGGGTTCATTTGAGCCAGCGCCAGCGGGAGATTTTGCAGCTGCTGGCCGCCGGTGACTCTAATAAACAGATTAGCCGGACGTTAAATATCAGCACCGGCACGGTAAAGGCCCATCTTGAGTCGCTGTACCGTCGGCTGGATGTGAAGAATCGTACCCAGGCGGCGATGGTTTTTCATCGCGTCAGCGAAACTTAATCGGCTCTGGTTTTGAATCTTGCGCACTCTTCGCGCCGCTGTTCGCGGCCGATGCGAATATTTTCCCATGCGCTCAGCGCGTCAGCGAACCGCTGATGGTTAAGATGGGTCAGGACGGTATCAAGCGCCGGAGACGTCGCCCCGCAGCTAAAGGCTAAAGAGACCAGCGCATCATATTGCGCTTGATTAAGCGTGACCCGGAGCCTGCGCTTAAGTTCGCGCTGGCACTGCAGAAGATCGACGATAAGCAGAGTCTCCGCGATCTCGCGCGTGAAGTGAGGGAACGATTCGTAATCATTGAGAACGTGGCCGTAGCCAATCACGCGCAGGCCGCTTTCGTCCCGATAGGGGGCGAGCGCTAACCCCTGCATTCGCTTAATAAACTCCAGCCCGTGCAGGCTTAGCGGCGGTATGGTTGGGGACATTTATCGCTTCCTCTGTTGTCGGCCTGCAGTGTAGAGGAAAAGCGCGTCGCGCCCTATTCGCCAGATGGCCCAGGCTGGTGGTAATCGCGGCGCAGCAGGCCAAACAGCCAATCGTTGTGCCAGCGACCGTTGAGCCAGTAGCAGTCGCGCAGCTCGCCTTCCTGGTGAAAACCGACCTTTTGCAGCAGATTTTTTGACGCCAGATTGCCCGCGGTGACGGTTGCCGTCAGCCGCCGGATGCCGCCGGCGGAGAAAGCGTAATCGCACAGCGCGCGCAGAGACTCATAGCCGTAACCTTTGCCCTGCGCCCGGGGAGCGAACAGAAAACCCGCTTCAGCGCTATCGGGAGCGTGATGCTGATAGCCGGTGAGGCCCAGGGGAGCGTGGGTGTAGCGGTCGCGCACTACCAGGCACAGCCAGTGGGCCGCGCCCGGCGACCACGCGGGAAGCCGGGCATAAAAAGCGTCGCGAATGTCCGCTACCGGGCGGGGAGCCGCGACGTAAAGCATCACCTGGGGGTCTTGCTGTAAGCTGAGAAAAAAGGGCCAGTCGTCAAGCTGCAGCGGCGAGCAGCGCAGACGTGGGGTAACCAGTTCAGGCATAGCTGGGCTTCCGGCGAAAGTCGATGCCATGAACATAGCAGGACATCGACCGCGGGAATAGTCCGCTTTTACAACGGTTCGCCGTACAGGCCGATAAGCCGGCGCACCACGCCATTCGTCCAGCCAAAGCCATCCTGGAGCGGATATTCACCGCCTCCGCCTTCATGGGGGGTAGCGCTGGCGATATGGTACTTTTCAATCAGCTTATAGTGCTGTTTATAGAAATGATTCACCGTTTGCAGCCAGCTTTGGGCTATCTCATCGCCCAGCGGATCCTGGCCGTACATTTTAAAACCCTGTACCGCCATCCACTGCAGCGGCGCCCAGCCGTTGGGCTTATCCCACTGCTCACCGCTTTGATATTCCGTCGCCATAATACCGCCGGGGGTGAGCAGGCGGGCGCGTACCGCGTCGGCGAGCCTGTCGGCCTGTTCATGGGTCGCCATGCCGACGTACAGCGCGACGAGGCTGGCGGCGGAAAACAGCGCCAGCTGCTCGCGGCGCCAGTCGTAATCGCGGAAACAGCCGCTTTCGTCATCCCACAGATAGCGGGTTACCGCCGCCCTGCGCTCGCTGGCCTTCTGGCGAAAAGCGGCCTCTGTTTCCCGGTCGCCCTTCAGGCCGGAGAGGTTGGCGATGGTGTTCTCCAGCTTGAACAGGAAGGCGTTCAAATCAATGGGAATAAACTGGGTGGTACGGATGCTCGCCAGCCGGGTGATATCCCGCAGCCAGCGGCTGGAGTAATCCCAGCCGGACTCCGCCCCGGCGCGCAGGTCGCGATAGACCTCGTTCGGCGGGCGCCCGGAGTGCTTCGCCGTTTCGACATCTTCCCGCCATGACTCATCGCGCGGCGTATCGCGATCGTCCCAGTAGCGGTTCAGCAGCGAGCCGTCCGGCATCCGCACCACGTGACGGTAGGCCTGATTGGGGATCAGCGATTCCGCGCCGTCCATCCAGAAGCTGTACTCCATCCGCAGATGGTCAAGGTATCGTTTGGCGCCGCGAACCCCATCCTCTTCAAACAGTTCGACCATCAGGGCAAACACCGGCGGCTGCGAGCGGCTGAGATAGTAGGTGCGGTTGCCGTTAGGAATATGGCCGTAGATTTCAATCATCCACGCGAAGTTGTCGGCCATGCATTTCAGCAGGTCTTCGCGGCCGCTTTCCGCCAGCCCCAGCATGGTGAAATAGGAATCCCAGTAGTAGGTTTCGCTAAACCGCCCGCCAGGCACAATATAAGACTGCGGCAGCGCCAGCAGCGATGACCAGGGAATATGATCCTGCGGCTCGCGGGTCAGGACGGGCCACAGATTATCAATATGCTCCTTTAACGATCGCGTGGGATCGGAGACGTAATCCTCGGCGCGGTTTTCCGGCAGCCAGAAGTGGTCTTCAACAAACTGGCGGAGATCGAATCCGGGGGTGCGCCGGACGCGACGGTAGTGAATCAAAATATCCAGCGGGTCCTGCTTCGGCGCGCAGTCGGGGAAGGTTTTGCTATCGGCGAAAATTCGCGACTTCTGGACGTGAGCGAACAGTTCCAGATAGCGATCGGCAGGGGTCAGGGCATCCGAGGCGGGCAGCCCTTCTATGATCTCCGGTTCGGGTTCGGCGTCGAACATTTCATCCAGCTTTAACTCATACGGATCGGCTTCGTAGCACGGATCGATTTCGATCCTGAGCTCATCGTCATCAACGTTGCGTAATTTCTGGCTGAACATAGTGGTACGGACCTCCGGATTGCGTCAGTAGAGGATGCCGGGCGCGCCCGACCTGTCTATTAAGCTTAGACATTCGCAGCGGGAAACGAAAAGAGAAGTGTGCGGTAGATCACGCTTTGTTCTAAACCGTCTGCCCGGGGTTTCTGCTTTAACTCGTTGACCTGGCGCATTAAAACCGTTTTAACCGCTTCGTATTGCGTCGAAAAATTCGGAGATTTCGTTTTGCAACAAAATCTAAATTTCCAGGCGCTTTAGCGATTAAGCCATTACTCCCACGCGGCCTCCAGCATTTCCAGCAGCTGCTCGCTGGTCAGCATAACCGGGTTAGCCTTCATGGAGGATGAGCTGCTGGCGGCGAGGGCCGCGGGTTCCAGCGCTTCGCGGGGGACGCCGAGCTCGCGCAGATTGCCCAGACCGGATCGCTGGCTCCACTCGCGCAGGCTCTCCCAGGCGCTGTTTGGATCGGCGTCCAGTCCGGCGGCCAGCCACTGGCGTACGTCGGCAAAACGCTGGCGGAGGCGTTCGTCGCTAATTTGCGTTTCATTGAGCGCCAGGCCGAAGGGAAGCAGGCTGCCGCAAAGCGCGCCGTGGGGGGCGTTGCTCAGACCGCCTAATGGGCCCGCAAGACCGTGAATGACGCCGAGACCGGCGTTGGCTAACGCCAGCCCACCGCACAGGCTGACCCATGCCATCTCATCGCGGCTATCCGGACACTCTTTGGCCATCAGCGTTCTGAGCGCTTTGATGCCGCGCGGGATCGCCTCCCGGCAGAGAGCGTCGGTAAAAGGATTCGCCCGGGCGCACAGCCAGGGCTCAATCACCTGGGTGAGGGCATCCAGGCCGGAAGCGAGGGTCACCGCGCGCGGGGTGTTGTCGGTGAGCGACGGGTCGACAATCGCCAGGTCCGGCAGCATGCGGTCATCGCGCAGGCTGACCTTGCGCAGCTGCTCGGGGACGTTGATCACCGCGTTCTTTGTGACTTCCGCCCCGGTACCGGCCGTGGTGGGGATGGCGAAGAACGGCAGCGGATTGGCTTCTAACAGGCGCCCGGTACCCACCACTTCCAGATACTCGATCGCGGGCCCCTGCGCGGGAACCAGCGCCGCAATCGCTTTGCCGGCATCTATCACCGCGCCGCCGCCGAGGCTGACCACCGCGCCGACGCCTTTTTCCCGCGCCAGACGGACGCCCCGTTCAATATCCTGCAGGTCGGGTTCATGGGCGACAGACAGCGTGGTGACGTTCAGCTGGTGAGCGTGGAGTTCGCTTAATAAGAACGCCGCGCGCTGCAGGCTGGCGCCGTGAATCAGCAGTATCTGTGCGGAGCGGGCGGCGAGCCAGGGGGCGGCGCTGCGAGCAAGGCCGCGTCCAAAGCGGATATTGCCCGGTGTTAAAACGTTAAAAGAGGTCAACATGTCGGGTAACCTGTCCTGGAGAAAAATCGTGCAATCCACTATACACATTATCCGGCTGTACATGCGCCGCCGATGCAGTATTGTGAAACAACCATCTCTTTTGATTGAGGAATTGCTGACAATGCTAAAAATACTGGGCAAACGCTCATCAATTAACGTGCGCAAAGTGCTGTGGACCTGCGAAGAAGCGGGGCTTGAATATCAGCAGGAGGATTACGGTAGCGGGTTTCAGTCGATTGAGACCCCGGAGTTTCGCGCCCTTAATCCGAACAGCCTGGTGCCCGTGCTGCGGGATGACGACTTTGTGTTATGGGAGTCGAACAGCATCTGCCGCTATCTGGCGCGCAAAGCCGGGCGGGAAGACCTGCTCCCCACGGCGCCGCGGGCTGCCGCCGAGGTTGAGCACTGGATGGACTGGCAGGCGACGGAATTTAATACTGCCTGGCGCTATGCCTTTATGGGACTGGTACGCAAGGACCCGCGCTTTCAGGATCCGACGGCTATCAAAGAGAGCATTGCCGCCTGGACCCGCTGCGTGCAGATCGTCAATACGCAGCTGCAGCAAACCGGGGCATGGGTCGCCGGTAGAGAGTTTACGCTGGCGGATATTGTCCTTGGCCTGTCGGTGCATCGCTGGAAAATGACGCCGTTCGCCCATCCTGAAATGGCGGAAGTGGAGCGCTGGTATATGGCGCTGAATCAGCGGCCGGCGTTTAAGCGTCACGGGAATAACGGCGTGGCGTAGAGGAAAAAAAAGAAGCTCCGGAGAGCTTCTTTTTCAGGCATGGTGTGCGTCTTACCGCATCGTCACAAACTCTTCCGCGGCGGTTGGGTGGATCGCCACGGTATTGTCGAAGTCTTTCTTGGTTGCGCCCATCTTCAGCGCCACCGCGAAGCCCTGCAGCATCTCGTCCATCCCGAAGCCGATACCGTGAATACCGACAATCTTCTCTTCCGGGCCGACGCAGACCAGCTTCATGCGGCACGGCTGGCGGTGTGAGGTCACGGCGGTATACATGGCGGTGAAAGAGGATTTATACACTTTCACCGCTTCATCGCCGTACTGCTCGCGCGCCTGCGGCTCGGTTAAGCCGACGGTGCCGATAGGCGGATGGCTGAACACCACGGTCGGGATATTGCTGTAGTCCAGATGTTCGTCCGGCTTGTTGTTAAACAGACGCTCGGAGAGACGACGGCCTGCGGCAACGGCGACCGGGGTTAGCTCGACGGCGCCGGTATTATCGCCGACGGCGTAAATACCCGGAACGTTGGTGTTCTGGAATTTATCGACGACGATATAGCCTTTATCGTTGGTTTCCACTCCGGTCGCGGCGAGGTTAAAGTTATCGGTTGCCGGTTCGCGACCGATCGCCCAAATCAGGCAGTCTACGGTCTGGCTGCGGCCATCTTCCAGTTCCAGGGTCAGGCTGCCGTCGGCGTTCTTCACTACCGATTTCGGAATGGCATGGGTATGCAGCTGCGGGCCTTCGGCGTTCATCACCTCAACCAGCGTTTCCACGATCAGCGGATCGAAGCTACGCAGCGGCGCGTGTTTACGCACGAACAGGTGCGTCTCCGCGCCCAGGCCGTTAATCACGCCCGCCAGCTCAACGGCGATATAGCCCGCGCCGACAACTGCAACGCGTTTCGGCAGCGCCGGCAGTTCGAAGAAACCATCGGAATCAATGCCGTATTCGACGCCTGGGATATTCGGATGGCTCGGGCGGCCGCCGGTGGCGATCAGAATATGATCGGCGGTTATCGTCTCGCCGTTAACTTCGATGGTTTTCGCATCGACAAAACGGGCGAAGCCTTTAATCACATCGACCTTATTTTTGCCCAGCACGTTATCGTAGGAGGTGTGGATACGATCGATATAGGCGCTACGGCTGGCGACCAGTTTGTCCCAGTCGAAGTGATTGATAGTGGTATCAAAACCGTAATCCGGACCATACAGATGGATGGCTTCACGGATCTGCGCCGCATGCCACATGACTTTTTTCGGCACGCAGCCGACGTTCACGCAGGTACCGCCCAGGTCTTTGGCTTCAATCAGCGCGCACTTCTGGCCGTACATAGCGGCACGGTTAATGGAGGCGATACCGCCGCTGCCGCCGCCAATGGCGATATAGTCATAATGCTTGCTCATGAGTCTTATCCTTAATGTCTGATTGGCGCGATTGTATACCTGAAATCAATAGTTTCCACCGATGACTGCGATTACTCAGGCACGATCCAGCTGACGGTGGTATGGCCGATGCCGGTCGGCACCAGCTTTTTATGCAGCCACGGCAGAACGTTGTTCATCTGCTGCTCCAGCTTCCACGGCGGGTTGATGACGATCATCCCGGAGGCGGTCATCCCGCGCTGGTCGCTGTCCGGACGCACCGCCAGCTCGATTTGCAGAATTTTGCGAATGCCGGTGGCCTCTAACTCTTTGATCATGCGCTTAATCTGCGCCCGTAGCACCACCGGATACCACAGCGCGTAGGTGCCGGTAGCAAAGCGTTTGTAGCCTTCATGAATACCGGTCACGACCGCCTGGTAGTCGCTTTTGATTTCGTAAGGCGGGTCGATCAGCACCAGTCCACGACGAGAAACCGGCGGCAGCTTCGACTTCAGCTGCTGATAGCCATCGGTTTTTTCAACCCGGGCGCGGTCGTCTTTCTGAAACTCGGCGCGCAGCAGCGGAAAATCGCTGGGATGCAGTTCGGTCATCTGCAGGCTGTCCTGCTCGCGCAGCAGCTGGCGGGCAATCAACGGCGAGCCGGGGTAGTAGCGCAGCTGGCCGCTACGGTTGAAGTGCTGAACGACGGAGATATACGGCTCCAGCTCGGCGGGCAGGTCATCCTGCTGCCAGATGCGGGCGATGCCTTCGAGATATTCACCGGTACGCTCGGCGTGTTCGCTGCTCAGCTGATAGCGGCCTGAGCCGGCGTGGGTGTCCAGATAGAGAAACGGTTTTTCTTTCTCTTTGAGCGATTCAATGATCAGGCTCTGAACGGTGTGTTTAAGAACGTCGGCGTGGTTGCCTGCGTGAAAGCTATGACGATAACTGAGCATGGATACGGTGATTCCGGGATTGAGACAAGATGACCGATAGTTTACCGCAGATCGGCCTGGATTACCGCCGCGCTGTTTCCATTCCGCTTAAAGCGTTGCAAAACATAACCGTGTCATAAAAGCGTCAAACAGAAGGGCTAGCGTCACGTAAAGGCAAGGTAATGGTTTGAATTTACCCGTCATACTTCAAGCTGCTTATGTGTTGGCTACGGATTACTCGGCCCATCCATGGGCCTCGCCCTCACGGGCCGTCGCAAGCGACGTTCAAATCTGCTCCCGGCAGATTTGTCGTTCACCCCAGTCACATAGTTATCTATGCTCCCGGGGACTCACTCCCTTGCCGCCTTTAAGCAACTCGAATTATTTAGGGTATAAAAGGAAAATAATGAAACTGCACATCACGCTTCTCGCATCGGCGCTCATGCTGGCGCTGCCGGCATTGGCGAAAGAGGTTCCTTTGAATCAGGCGGCGGCAATCGCCAACGGCGTGACGCCAGCCGCCGCCAGTCCGGGGTTTGACGCGCTGGAGAGCCAAAGCCTGTCGCAGCTGCGCAACGCGCTGAAGGGCGATGCGGCAACCCTGACTCGCGACCAGCTTGAACACGCCAGACAGAATAAAACTCAGGCGGATACCGCGTGGCTGAAGGCCAGCGGTTATGACTTCCAGACAAAAGCCAACCAGCAGGCGGGAATCGAGCTGCTCTCAGCGTTCAGCGCGCTGCCGAAGGCGGTCATACAGCAAAACCTGGCGACCGTCACCGCCATTAACCGCGATGCCGCACAGAGCGCTCGCCACCAGGCGCTGGCGGATGCCGAAGGCATCAGCTATCTCTATTTCCTCAGCGATGCGCTGGGGCCGCGCCTCGGCAAAGCGTTCCTCGCCGCCTACGACAAAGGCGAGCTTGGTAAGGCGGCGCTGATCAAAGCTTCGGAAGTGAGTACCGGGGCGGCGAAAAAGCACTTCAATAACCCGCGCCCGTTCCTGATTCAGGGCAATACCATCCATCTGGTGCCGGACGATGTGGTGGTTAAGGACAATAAGCCCTATACCGCCGACGGCGGCTCGTTTCCGAGCGGGCACACCAACACCGGCTATACCGACGCTCTGCTGATGGCGGAGATGATCCCGGAGCGCTTCGACGCGCTGGTGACGCGCGGCGCCCGCTATGGCTATTCGCGCATCGTGCTGGGCGTGCACTATCCGCTGGACGTGATGGGTTCGCGGATGGTGGCACAGCGCAATGTCGCCCACTACCTGAATGACGCGAAGTATCGCGGGCTGTTTAATGAGGCCCGCGACCAGCTGCGTACCGCGCTGGAGAAAGAGTGCGGCACGACGCTGGCGGAGTGCGCGAAAGTGCCTGCGAAAGACGATCCGTATCGCGACCCGGCGATGGTCGCGTTTTATCGCTTTACCATGACCTACGATCTGCCGCAGCAGAAGGGCGAAAAACAGAGCCTGAAGGTGCCGCAAGGGGCTGAAGTGCTGCTGGAGGCTGCGCTGCCGAATCTGTCCGCCGCGCAGCGTCGGGCGCTGATGGTCAAAACGGCGTTGCCCGCAGGGTATCCGCTTTCCGGTGATAACGACGCGCAGCAGTTCTGGCAGCGGCTGAATTTGCCAGCGGCATATGCGATGGCGAATAAAGCGCATTAAACCTGGTGCAGTCCGGAGGCGGTGCTGGCGCACCTCTCCGGGATATAAGGGCAATGCGGCGGCGTACAGCGTGGCGCCGCCGGGCGTTTTAATGCGGGCGTACCGGCAGAACTAGCTCTCTTTGGCGGGCTTTATCGCGGGCAGGGCGCGCTGCATCGGCACCGGCAGCCAGGCGCGAATTAATAATCCGCCGCGTTCGCTGGAGCCAAGTTCCAGCTTACCGTTATGGTTATCGATAATGCGCTGAACGATAGCCAGGCCGAGGCCGGTCCCGCTAATCGTACGGGCGCTATCGCCGCGCACGAACGGCTGGAACAAATGCTCACGCTGCTCCGGTTTAATTCCCGGACCGTCATCTTCCACCTGGAACCAGGCCCGGTTCCCCTCGCTGCCGCTGCTGACTTTAATCCAGCCGTTGCCGTAGCGGGCGGCGTTGACCACCATATTCGCCAGCGCGCGCTTGATGGAGAGCGGATGCACGCGCAGCGGGATCTCGCCCGGCTGCAGGTCGGTGGCGATTTCTCGCTCGTAGCCGCTCTCCGCCGCAATCACTTCCCCCAGCACCGCGTTAAGGTCCGTCAGCTCCATCGGCATCTCCTGGCCGGTGCGCAGGTAGTCGATAAACTGCTCGATAATGGCGTTACACTCTTCAATATCTTTATTAATCGACTCGGCGAGGTAGCCGTCCTCTTCGCCCATCATCTCCGTCGCCAGGCGGATACGCGTAAGGGGAGTGCGTAAATCATGGCTCACCCCGGCCATCAGCAGCGTGCGGTCATCCGCCAGCTGCTTCACGCCAGCCGCCATGTGGTTAAAGGCGCGGGTCACCGATCGCACTTCCGATGCGCCGTATTCGCGCAGCGGCGGGGGAATAATCCCTCGCCCGACCTGAAGCGCCGCGTGCTCCAGGTCGACCAGCGGTCGGTTCTGAATACGAATAAAGAGCCAGGCGCCGCCAATCGCCAGCAGCATGATGGCCAGGGTGTAGCGGAACAGCGGCGAGAAGTCGCCCTGGTGGATTTCGGTCAGCGGTACGCGCACCCAGATATTGGGAGAAAGCCAGGTTTTCAGCCACACCACGGGGGAGCTTTTGTTTACCTCGACCCGCACTTCGGTTGGCCCGCCGAGCTGGTGCGCCATCTGCTGACTTAAGAATTCATAATGCTGCGCCCAGCGCAGGCCTGCGTCTTCCGCCGCTTCGTTGGAATAGAGCGAAATGCCCAGCTCGCGGTAAATCTCGCGGCGAAACGCCGGCGGCACCACCAGCTGAGTGCCGTCTTCCAGCTGGAGTTTATCGGTCATCAGCATACGCACTTCGTAGGCCAGAACCTTATTAAACTGCTGAAGACTGGGCAGGATCGCGAAATTCAGCACCACTAAATAGGTCGTCACCAGGCTGGCGAACAGCAGGGTGACGATCAGTAACAGGGTGCGGGCAAACGAGCTTCGCGGCGAAAAGCGCACGCGTTTCATGCCTTAGAGCCGTCCGGGACGAAAACGTAGCCCAGGCCCCAAACGGTCTGGATATAGCGCGGATGCGCCGGATCTTCTTCCACCATGCGGCGCAGGCGGGAGATTTGTACGTCGATGGAGCGCTCCATGGCCGAATATTCACGGCCGCGAGCGAGGTTCATCAGCTTATCGCGGGATAATGGTTCGCGCGGATGGCTCACCAGCGCTTTCAGTACCGCGAATTCACCGCTGGTCAGCGGCATAGGCTCATCTTCGCGGAACATCTCGCGGGTGCCGAGGTTCAGCTTGAACTTACCAAAGGCGATAACCGCTTCTTCCTGCGAAGGCGCGCCCGGCAGTTCGTTAGCCTGACGGCGCAGTACGGCGCGGATACGGGCCAGCAGCTCGCGCGGGTTGAACGGTTTTGGGATGTAGTCGTCGGCGCCGATTTCCAGGCCCACGATACGGTCAACTTCTTCCCCTTTCGCCGTGACCATAATGATCGGCATCGGGTTGCTCTGGCTGCGCAGGCGGCGGCAAATGGACAGGCCATCTTCGCCCGGCAGCATCAGATCCAGCACCATCAGGTGGAAGGATTCACGGGTCAGCAGGCGATCCATCTGTTCAGCGTTCGCCACGCTACGAACCTGGAAGCCCTGCTCGGTCAGATAACGTTCGAGTAGCGCACGCAGGCGCATGTCGTCATCGACAACCAGAATCTTATAATTCTCTTGCATTGTTTATACTCCCAAAGGTTCACTGCAATTGTCAGTACGTATTCTCAAAAAAGCCCGGGTCGCCCACCAGCGAAATCTGGTATATATTCCAGGCTAAATTGTTACAAAGCATATTTAACAGCAGCTTAAGTATACATTTAAGCATAAGACACATTATTTATCCTGTTGGTATGATGACGTGCGACGAATTGTGCGCAGCATTGCACAAAGATCTGTAATCAGGAGCCGGAACCTTCGATGAAAACGCCGCTGATCACCCGTGAAGGGTATGAAAAACTGAAGAAAGAGATGGATACCCTGTGGCGCGAAGAACGTCCGGAAGTCACCAAAAAGGTGACCTGGGCGGCGAGCCTCGGCGACCGCAGTGAAAACGCCGATTACCAATACAATAAAAAGCGCCTGCGTGAAATCGACCGCCGGGTGCGCTACCTGACCAAGTGCCTTGAGCAGCTGAAAATCGTCGATTATTCGCCGCAGCAGGAGGGTAAGGTCTTTTTCGGCGCGTGGGTGGAGATTGAAAACGATGCGGGCGAGACGAAGCGCTTCCGGATTGTCGGCTACGATGAAATCTTTGGCCGCAACGACTACATCTCCATTGATTCGCCAATGGCGCGCGCGCTGCTGAAAAAAGAGGTCGGTGATTTAGCTATCGTGAACACCCCCGCGGGCGAGGCGGCCTGGTACGTGAACGAAATTGAATACGTCAAAGCCAAATAGGTCCGGAACATTCCGAGAGGCTTTGGTCGCGGCTGGCATTTTAGCGTGCCAGTCCGTATAACTATCCCCCTGATTTTTGATCCTAAAGATGAATTAAACCGATGATGAATGATTCGCTCTGCCGCATTATTGCGGGTGAACTTCAGGCCAGGGCTGAACAGGTAGAAGCTGCCGTTCGCCTGCTTGATGAAGGGAATACCGTGCCGTTTATCGCACGCTATCGTAAAGAAGTCACCGGCGGTCTGGATGACACGCAGCTGCGTAATCTGGAAACCCGCCTGGGCTATCTGCGTGAACTTGAAGACCGTCGTCAGGCGATCCTGAAGTCCATCGGCGAGCAGGGCAAGCTGACCGAGGCGCTGGAAAAAGCCATCAACGGGACGTTGAGTAAAACCGAGCTCGAAGATCTCTATCTGCCGTACAAGCCGAAGCGCCGCACGCGCGGGCAGATCGCCATTGAGGCCGGGCTGGAACCGCTGGCCGATCTGCTGTGGAACGAACCCTCTCACGACCCGGAAACCGAAGCCGCTAAATATATCGACGCCGACAACGGCGTAGCGGACACAAAAGCCGCTCTCGACGGCGCGCGCTATATCCTGATGGAGCGCTTTGCTGAAGACGCGGGCCTGCTGGCGAAAGTGCGCGACTATCTGTGGAAAAACGCCCACCTGGTGGCGACCGTCGTCAGCGGTAAAGAAGAGGAAGGGGCGAAATTCCGTGACTACTTCGATCACCATGAACCGATCTCCACCGTTCCGTCGCACCGCGCGCTGGCGATGTTCCGCGGCCGCAACGAAGGCGTGCTGCAGCTCTCTTTAAACGCCGACCCGCAGTTCGACGAGCCGCCGAAAGAGAGCCACGGCGAGCAAATCATTATCGACCATCTCGGCCTGCGCCTGAATAACGCACCGGCGGACGGCTGGCGTAAGGGCGTGGTGAGCTGGACGTGGCGTATCAAGGTGCTGATGCACCTCGAAACCGAGCTGATGGGGACCGTGCGCGAACGCGCGGAAGATGAAGCCATTAACGTCTTTGCCCGCAACCTGCACGACCTGCTGATGGCCGCGCCGGCCGGGCTGCGCGCCACCATGGGCCTCGATCCGGGCCTGCGCACCGGCGTCAAAGTCGCCGTCGTTGACGGTACCGGCAAGCTGGTGGCTACCGATACCATTTACCCGCATACCGGCCAGGCCGCAAAAGCGGCGGTGGCGGTTGCCGCGCTGTGTGAAAAGTACAACGTTGAGCTGGTGGCGATCGGCAACGGTACCGCCTCGCGTGAAACCGAGCGCTTCTTCCTCGACGTGCAGAAGCAGTTCCCGAAAGTGACCGCGCAGAAGGTCATCGTCAGCGAAGCGGGCGCGTCCGTGTACTCCGCCTCCGAGCTGGCGGCGCTGGAGTTCCCGGATCTCGACGTTTCCCTGCGCGGCGCGGTCTCTATCGCCCGTCGTCTCCAGGACCCGCTGGCCGAGCTGGTGAAAATCGATCCGAAATCCATTGGCGTCGGCCAGTATCAGCACGATGTCAGCCAGACCCAGCTGGCGCGTAAGCTGGACGCGGTGGTGGAAGACTGCGTAAACGCCGTCGGCGTCGATCTGAATACCGCTTCCGTCCCGCTGCTTACCCGCGTCGCCGGTCTGACCCGCATGATGGCGCAGAATATCGTCTCCTGGCGCGATGAGAACGGCCAGTTCCAGAATCGCCAGCAGCTGCTAAAGGTCAGCCGTCTGGGGCCGAAGGCCTTTGAACAGTGCGCGGGCTTCCTGCGTATCAACCACGGCGACAACCCGCTGGACGCTTCAACCGTGCACCCGGAAGCGTATCCGGTGGTGGAGCGCATTCTGGCGGCGACTCAGCAGGCGCTGAAAGATTTAATGGGCAACAGCAGTGAACTGCGTCATCTGAAAGCCGCTGATTTCACCGATGAGAAATTCGGCGTGCCGACGGTGACCGACATCATCAAAGAGCTGGAGAAGCCGGGCCGCGACCCGCGCCCTGAGTTTAAAACCGCCCAGTTCGCCGATGGCGTAGAGACCATGAACGACCTGCTGCCGGGGATGATCCTCGAAGGCGCGGTGACCAACGTCACCAACTTCGGCGCGTTTGTTGATATCGGCGTTCACCAGGACGGTCTGGTGCATATCTCTTCCCTGTCGAATAAGTTCGTTGAAGATCCGCACACGGTGGTCAAAGCGGGCGATATCGTGAAGGTGAAAGTGATGGAAGTCGACCTGCCGCGTAAGCGCATCGCGCTGACGATGCGTCTGGACGAACAGCCAGGCGACAGCAATGCGCGCCGCGGCGGCGGTAACGATCGTCCTCAGGGCAACCGCCCGGCGGCGAAGGCCGCTAAACCTCGCGGTCGCGAGGCGCAGCCTGCGGGCAACAGCGCGATGATGGATGCGCTGGCGGCGGCAATGGGTAAAAAACGTTAATTCTTTCCGGCCCCTTTTGCTAAGGGGCCGCATTTCTTCCGGCATTCGCCATATTGTGCAAACAAGCATCAGTATTTTCTTATAACGTCGTAATAAGCGCGAATTACGGGCGGCGATATTATTATTTTCATTTCGTTAACTATCGAAACTTTAATTAAACATTTAGTCATTAAGAATAATCATCACCTCCGCGACGGCGAGAAAAAAGAGTTTGCTCAATATCAACAAAAGCTCAATTTTCTCTTTAAAAAGCGAAACGGCCGCATTATATGTATTGATGATAAAAACTATTCTCATTATCATTATTTGCATTGAGTATTTTTTCTTCTTCGTTAGCTACGGTCCCTGGCGCCGCGTCTCCGGCGCATACGGAAAACTCTCTTTTCAGTTGGCGATAAACAAGTAGGTCCTATGCAATTTACACCTGATAGTGCGTGGAAAATCACCGGTTTCTCCCGCGATATTAGTCCGGCGTATCGGCAGAAGCTGCTGTCCCTCGGGATGCTGCCGGGTTCTTCTTTCAATGTGGTTCGCGTGGCGCCGCTCGGCGACCCTATTCATATTGAAACCCGACGCGTTAGCCTGGTATTACGTAAAAAGGATCTTGCGTTAATTGAGCTGGAAGCGGTTGCACAATAATGCCTGACCGGCACTAAGAGTATGAATATGAAAAAATTAACCCTTGGCTTAATTGGTAATCCTAATTCCGGTAAAACCACGCTGTTCAATCAGCTCACCGGCGCGCGCCAGCGCGTCGGTAACTGGGCGGGAGTGACCGTTGAACGCAAAGAGGGTGGTTTCAACACCACCGATCATCAGGTCACGCTGGTAGACCTTCCGGGCACGTATTCCCTGACCACCATCTCCTCGCAAACCTCGCTGGATGAGCAGATTGCCTGCCACTATATTCTCAGCGGCGACGCCGACATGCTGATTAACGTGGTCGATGCGTCCAATCTGGAACGTAACCTCTATCTGACGCTGCAGCTGCTGGAGCTTGGCATCCCCTGCGTGGTCGCGCTGAATATGCTCGATATCGCGGAAAAACAGAAGATCCGCATTGATGTCGACGCGCTGGCCGCGCGTCTCGGGTGCCCGGTGATCCCGCTGGTTTCCACCCGCGGGCGCGGTATCGAGGCCTTAAAAATGGCGATCGATCGCCATCAGCAGAACCAGGCTATTGAACTGGTGCACTATCCGCAGCCGCTGCTGCGGGAGGCGGACAAGCTGGCGCAGGCCATGGCCGCTGATATTCCGCAGCGCCAGCGTCTCTGGCTGGGTTTACAGATGCTTGAAGGCGATATTTACAGCCGCGCCTACGCCGGTGACGCTGCCCACAAGCTGGACGTGTCCCTGGCGCACCTGAGCGAAGAGATGGATGACCCCGCGCTGCATATCGCCGATGCCCGTTACCAAAGCATTGCCGCCATTTGCGATGCGGTCAGTAACACCCTTACCGCCGAGCCCAGCCGCTTTACCGCGGCGATGGATAAAGTGATCCTCAATCGCTTCCTCGGCCTGCCGGTCTTCCTGTTCGTTATGTACCTGATGTTCTTGCTGGCGATTAATATCGGCGGCGCGCTGCAGCCCATTTTTGATGCCGGTTCCGTGGCTATCTTTATCCACGGTATTCAGTGGGTTGGCTATACCCTGCATTTCCCGGACTGGCTGACGGTGTTCCTCGCCCAGGGGATTGGCGGCGGTATTAATACCGTACTGCCGCTGGTACCGCAGATCGGCATGATGTACCTGTTCCTCTCTTTCCTTGAAGACTCTGGCTATATGGCGCGGGCGGCGTTTGTGATGGACCGCCTGATGCAGGCGCTGGGGCTACCGGGGAAATCCTTCGTGCCGTTAATCGTCGGTTTTGGTTGCAACGTTCCGTCGGTGATGGGCGCGCGTACGCTTGATGCGCCGCGCGAACGTTTGATGACCATTATGATGGCGCCGTTTATGTCCTGCGGCGCGCGGCTGGCGATTTTCGCCGTCTTCGCCGCCGCCTTTTTCGGCCAGAACGGCGCGCTGGCGGTCTTCTCGCTGTACGTACTGGGGATCGTGATGGCGATTGCGACCGGACTGATGCTGAAGCATACCATTATGCGCGGCGAAGCGTCGCCGTTCGTGATGGAGCTGCCGGTGTATCACGTTCCGCACGTGAAGAGTCTGATTATCCAGACCTGGCAGCGCCTGAAAGGCTTCGTCCTGCGCGCGGGTAAAGTGATCGTTATCGTCAGTATCTTCCTCAGCGCGCTGAACAGCTTCTCGCTGAGCGGTAAGATCGTCGATAACATCAACGACTCGGCGCTGGCGTCGGTCAGCCGGGTGATTACCCCGGTATTTAAACCGATTGGCGTACATGAGGATAACTGGCAGGCGACCGTCGGGCTGTTCACCGGCGCGATGGCCAAGGAAGTGGTGGTGGGGACGCTGAACACCCTCTACACCGCCGAAGATATCCAGAACGAAGCGTTTAATCCGCAGACGTTTAGCCTCGGCGACGAGCTGCTGGCCGCGGTAGATGAGACCTGGCAGAGCCTGAAAGATACGTTCAGCCTGAGCGTGCTGGCCAACCCTATCGAAGCCAGTAAAGGCGACGGCGAAATGGCAACCGGCGCGATGGGCGTCATGGGCAGCAAATTCGGTAGCGCCGCTGCGGCGTACAGCTACCTGATTTTTGTCCTGCTCTATATTCCCTGCATCTCGGTAATGGGGGCGATTGCCCGCGAGTCGAGCCGCGGCTGGATGATGTTCTCCGTCCTGTGGGGGCTGAATATCGCTTACTCGCTCTCTACGCTGTACTACCAGACCGTCAGCTTTAGCCAGCATCCGCGCTATAGCCTGGTGTGCATTCTGGCGGTGGTGCTGTTCAATATCGTGGTCTTTGGCCTGCTGCGCAGAGCGCGCAGCCGGGTGGACGTCTCGCTGCTGGCGACGCGCAAAACGCCGTCCACCTGCTGCCAGAGTCCGGCGGGCGATTGCCACTAAGGAGCGATGATGGCGTCATTAATTGAAGTCCGCGATATGCTGGCCCTGCAGGGGAGGATGGAGGCAAAGCAGCTCAGCGTCCGCCTGAATACGCCGCAGCCGCTGATTGACGCCATGCTGGGCCGTCTGCAAGCGATGGGGAAAGCGGTGAAAGTGACCGAAGATGCCGATGGCTGCCTCTCCGGCAGCTGTAAAAGCTGCCCGGAAGGCAAAGCCTGCCTGCGGGAGTGGTGGTCGCTGCGCTGATTGGGCTGTGAAGGCAGGTTTCCCGGATTGCGGCTAACGCCTTATCCGGGCTACGAGTTTGTGCGGTTTTGGGTTTGGTAGCCCGGGTAAGGCTTTTACGCCGCGACCCGGGAGATTCGACCACAGATTTGTACGGTTCTGGGGTGGGTAGCCCGGACAGGCGCAACGCGCCGCCTCCGGAAACCGACTGCGGCATATACCGCAAGCGGGTCCTGAGACCCGCTTTCTGGCTTACTTGTAGACGTCCGCGTTAGCGTGAACCGTTTTCTCGTTCTTCTCGCCTGCAATCACCACAAAATAGGTGCCGCCCAGCTCATCCGCTTTTTTCGACAGATCGCGCTTTGCATCCATCGGAGAGGTTGTTCTGGAGGTGGTAATCGAACCGATTTTGGTCAGGTTCAACTTAGCCACTTCGTCTTTTTGAATTTCCTTGGCGGCGAACGCGCCGAAGGACAGGGAGCCAATCACCAGAGATGCAACAATTCCTGTAACAAGTTTCATAGCCTCTACTCTCCATTAGGTTGTTTTTTTTAGGTCACGGGGCCAGCGTGAAATAGTCAACCCCCGCAACAACCTAAGTATTGCTGCACCCAGCGTTTTTACCACGTCCCGCTAAAAAAATTTATCGATCTCACGCTTCAGTTCGATCAGCGGAGCGCAAAACGCCTGCGGATGTGAAATGAACGGCGCATGGGCGGCTTTATCGAAGACAATCGACGTGCTTTTGGGCCACAGCGCATCGAGAAGCGGAATGATTTTACGCGGTACCAGACCGTCCAGCCGACCGTACAGGCGCAAAAAAGGCATGTCGAGGGCGGTCAACGGCTGGCGTAAATCGGCGGTTTTGAGGATCTCCAGCCCGCCGTTTAAAACGTCCGGCGACGGCATCGGTAGCGACAGCACCGTGCTCTTCAGCGCTCTCGCATCCTGACGCGCGCTTTCGGTACCCAGGGTTTGCAGCGCCAGAAAGCGTTCGACGGTGCGTTGAAAATCTTCGCTCAGCTGCTGCTGAAACCCGCTCAGCACGTCGGGCTTAATGCCGGGCCAGCTGTCGTGAGCGCTAAAGCAGGGGGAAGAGGCCACGGTGACCAGCGCCTGCACGCGATCGGGATGGGATAACGCGACCTGGCTGGCCACCAGCCCGCCGAGGCTCCAGCCCAGCCAGATAGCGCGCTCTGGCGCGTTTTCCAGCACCCGCTGGGCCATCTCTTCCAGCGACATCGCGCCAAAGCCGCCGCTGCGGCCATAGCCAGGCAGGTCGACGAGGTGCAGCGTAAAATGCGAAGCCAGCTGCGGCGTGATGCAATCCCACACTTTGGCATTCAGCCCCCATCCGTGCAGCAGCACAAGATGACAATTTCCTTCGCCCGTGGTCTGCCACGCGATCGTTTTCATCAGTTACTGTTCTCTTTCCACCAATACGAGGGGGAAATATGCTAACAGCACACAGCTTATGCTGGCTATGCCAAATGCCGCTGGCCATCGCCAGCTGGGGGATCTGCTCGCGATGCGCGTCGGCGCTGCTGGCGTCTGAACCGTTGTGCCCGCAGTGCGGCCTGCCGGCCCAATCAAGCACGCTGCCCTGCGGGCGCTGCCTGCAAAAACCGCCGCCGTGGCAGCGGCTGGTGACGGTGAATGACTATCGACCGCCGCTGAGCGGCCTGATTCACCAACTGAAATTCAATAAGCGGCCCGAGCTGGCCCCGGCGCTGGCGCGTCTGCTGCTGTTGCGCATTCGCCAGCGTCGGGATCTTCCCCGCCCGGACCGGATAATTAGCGTGCCGCTCTGGCAGCGTCGTCAGTGGAAGAGGGGATTTAATCAGAGCGATCTGCTGTGCCGACCGCTCTCCCGCTGGCTGGACTGCGCCTGGCGCAGCGATGCGCTAACCCGCCGGCGCCGCACCGCCACCCAGCATCAGCTCAGCGCCAGATTGCGCAAACGGAACCTGAAAAACGCCTTCCAGCTTGAATTGTCGCTCCAGGGCCACCATATCGCCATTGTGGATGATGTCGTCACAACCGGAAGCACCGTCGCCGAGATATCCCGCCTGCTTTTGCGAAACGGCGCCGCGACGGTTCAGGTATGGTGTATATGCCGTACCTTGTAGACCCCTGCTGATGGGCGTATAATAACCCAGTAAAATAGTCAACTATTAGGCCAACGCTATGATCCGTATTTCCGATGCTGCACAAGCGCACTTTGCCAAACTGCTGGCAAATCAGGAAGAAGGGACACAAATTCGCGTATTTGTGATCAATCCCGGCACCCCTAACGCCGAGTGCGGCGTGTCCTACTGCCCACCGGATGCGGTGGAAGATTCCGATACCGCGCTGAAGTTTGAGCAACTCACCGCCTACGTCGATGAGCTTAGCGCGCCGTACCTGGAAGACGCTGAAATCGATTTTGTTACCGACCAGCTGGGCTCCCAGCTGACGCTGAAAGCGCCAAACGCCAAGATGCGCAAAGTGTCCGACGATGCCCCGCTCATGGAGCGCGTTGAGTACCTGCTGCAGTCGCAGATTAACCCGCAGCTGGCCGGCCACGGCGGGCGCGTCACGTTGATGGAAATCACCGACGATGGCCTGGCGATTCTGCAATTCGGCGGCGGCTGCAACGGCTGTTCGATGGTTGACGTGACGCTGAAAGAGGGGATCGAGAAGCAGATGCTGAACGAGTTCCCGGAACTGAAAGGCGTACGCGATCTGACTGAACACCAGCGCGGCGAGCACTCCTACTACTGATTTCCCCGCCCGGCTGCCTTTTCGCGGCCGGGCGACTCTCTTCATGTTACCGCGCAACATTTCCCGCTAAGCGACCCGGCAGAAACCCGGGAAAGAGTATGACTTAAGTCTCATATTTGAAATTTTCACCGCCCAGGTGATTCTCAAACTTCATATGTTACCCGTATCATTCGCTTCAGGCGCCACAGATAAAAAAATAGCCAGCTATCCTTTCTCTGGGTAAGGATAAAGCCAGCTTCTACGGCGTCAGACATTTTTTGTTCCGGTCGGAACGGATGAAGTCAATGTTGAAACTATGACGTTACCCATAACAAATTAAGGCCAGGTAAATCATGCCATTAGTCATCGTTGCTATCGGGGTTGCCCTGTTATTGTTGCTGATGATCCGTTTCAAGCTGAACGGGTTTATCGCTCTGGTTCTGGTGGCACTTGCCGTCGGGCTCATGCAGGGTATGCCTCTGGATAAAGTTATCGTCTCCATCAAAAACGGCGTTGGGGGAACCCTCGGCAGCCTCGCGCTGATCATGGGCTTCGGCGCGATGCTCGGTAAAATGCTGGCGGACTGCGGCGGCGCGCAGCGTATCGCCACCACGCTGATTGCCAAATTTGGTAAACAACATATTCAATGGGCGGTTGTGCTCACCGGCTTTACCGTCGGCTTCGCCCTGTTCTATGAAGTGGGCTTCGTACTGATGCTGCCGCTGGTCTTTACCATCGCCGCATCCGCCGGTATCCCGCTGCTCTATATCGGCGTCCCGATGGCGGCCGCGCTCTCCGTCACGCACGGCTTCCTGCCTCCGCACCCGGGCCCGACGGCCATTGCCACTATTTTCCATGCCGACATGGGTAAAACCCTGCTGTTCGGTACGATTCTGGCGATCCCGACGGTTATCCTCGCGGGGCCGGTTTACGCACGCTTCCTGAAAGGTATCGATAAGCCGATTCCGGAAGGCCTGCATAACCCGAAAACGTTCACTGAGGAAGAGATGCCGGGCTTCGGCGTCAGCGTCTGGACCTCTCTGGTACCGGTTATTCTGATGGCTATGCGCGCCGTGGCCGAAATGGTTCTGCCGAAAGGTCATGCCTTCCTGCCGATCGCGGAATTCTTCGGCGACCCGGTCATGGCCACGCTGATCGCGGTACTGATCGCCATGTTCACCTTCGGTCTTAACCGCGGTCGTTCCATGGAGCAGATTAACGATACGCTGACCTCCTCGATCAAAATTATCGCCATGATGCTGCTGATCATCGGCGGCGGCGGCGCCTTCAAGCAGGTGCTGGTCGATAGCGGCATGGATAAATACATTGCTTCTATCATGCATGAATCCAATATGTCCCCGCTGTTTATGGCATGGTCGATTGCTGCGGTACTGCGTATCGCGCTGGGTTCCGCCACCGTTGCGGCGATCACCGCGGGCGGTATCGCCGCGCCGCTGATCGCCACCACCGGCGTGAGCCCGGAACTGATGGTGATCGCCGTTGGCTCCGGCAGCGTTATCTTCTCCCACGTTAACGACCCGGGCTTCTGGCTGTTTAAGGAATACTTCAACCTGACCATCGGCGAGACCATTAAGTCGTGGTCGGTGCTGGAAACCATTATCTCAGTGTGCGGCCTGGTAGGCTGTCTGCTGCTGGGGATGGTGGTATAAGCTGCTTGTCAGCCTAAAACGAGCCGGGTCGCCGCGAGGCGAACCCGGCTTTTTTATGCGCTCTGGCCACAACGGCCAGACTTATCGCAGTAATACCCGCCTGCGCGCGGCGCCTGACATTGAAATTCAGCAAACTATCCCCCATTCTAGATCTCATGCTATAGCGCCGGACGCGCGCTTCATTCACCCAATTCAACAGGACTGCGCATATGACCAATCCATTACTGACGCCTTTTTCATTACCGCCATTCTCAGCCATCAAACCCGAGCACGTGGTCCCCGCGGTCACTAAAGCGCTGGATGATTGCCGGGCGGCGGTAGAGCGCGCGGTGGCGCAAGGGGCGCCGTATACCTGGGAAAATCTTTGCCAGCCGCTGGCGGAAGTAGACGACGTGCTGGGGCGTATTTTTTCCCCGGTCAGCCACCTGAACTCGGTCAAAAACAGTCCGGAACTGCGCGAAGCCTACGAGCAGACCCTGCCGCTGCTTTCGGAGTACAGCACCTGGGTTGGGCAGCATGAAGGCCTGTACAAAGCGTACCGCGACCTGCGCGACGGCGACCATTACGCCACCCTGAATACCGCGCAGAAAAAAGCGGTGGATAACGCGCTGCGCGATTTTGAACTCTCCGGTATTGGCCTGGCGAAAGAGCAGCAGAAACGCTACGGCGAAATCGCCGCCCGCCTCTCCGAGCTGGGCAATCAGTACAGCAACAACGTGCTCGACGCGACCATGGGCTGGACCAAGCTGGTCACCGATGAATCTGAGCTCTCCGGCATGCCGGAAAGCGCGCTTGCCGCAGCGAAAGCCCAGGCTGAAGCCAAAGAGCAGGAAGGGTTTCTGCTGACCCTGGATATCCCGAGCTATCTGCCGGTAATGACCTACTGCGACAATCAGGCGCTGCGTGAAGAGCTGTATCGCGCCTATTCCACCCGCGCCTCCGACCAGGGGCCGAACGCCGGAAAATGGGACAACAGCCCGGTAATGGCGGAAATCCTCGCCCTGCGCCACGAGCTGGCGCAGCTGCTGGGCTTTGACAGCTTTGCCGACAAGTCGCTGGCGACCAAAATGGCCGAAAATCCGCAGCAGGTGCTCGACTTCCTGACCGACCTGGCGAAACGCGCCCGTCCGCAGGGTGAGAAAGAGCTGGCCCAGCTGCGCGCCTTCGCCAAAGCCGAATTCGGCGTGGATGAACTGCAGCCGTGGGATATCGCTTACTACAGCGAAAAACAGAAGCAGCATCTTTACAGCATCAGCGATGAACAGCTGCGCCCCTACTTCCCGGAAAACAAAGCGGTTAACGGCCTGTTCGAGGTGGTTAAGCGTATTTACGGTATTACCGCGAAAGAGCGTACCGATGTGGACGTCTGGCATCCGGAAGTGCGCTTCTTCGAACTGTACGATGAAAAAAATGAACTACGCGGTAGCTTCTATCTCGATCTCTACGCTCGCGAACATAAACGCGGCGGGGCATGGATGGATGACTGCGTTGGCCAGATGCGCAAGCTTGACGGCTCGCTGCAAAAGCCGGTCGCTTATCTGACCTGTAACTTTAACCGTCCCGTCAACGGTAAGCCGGCGCTGTTCACCCACGATGAAGTGATCACCCTGTTCCACGAGTTTGGCCACGGTCTGCACCATATGCTGACCCGTATCGACACCGCCGGCGTGTCCGGCATCAGCGGGGTACCGTGGGATGCGGTCGAGCTGCCGAGCCAGTTTATGGAAAACTGGTGCTGGGAGCCGGAAGCGCTGGCCTTTATCTCCGGCCACTATGAAACCGGCGAGCCGCTGCCGCAGGAATTGCTGGAGAAAATGCTGGCGGCGAAGAACTACCAGGCGGCGATGTTTATTCTGCGCCAGCTGGAGTTCGGCCTGTTCGACTTCCGCCTGCATGCGGAGTTCAGCCCGCAGCAGGGCGCGAAAATCCTCGAAACGCTGGCGGAAATTAAGCAGCAGGTGGCGCTGATCCCCGGGCCGTCGTGGGGCCGTTTCCCGCACGCCTTCAGCCATATTTTCGCCGGCGGATACGCAGCGGGTTATTACAGCTATCTGTGGGCCGACGTCCTGGCGGCGGATGCCTTCTCGCGCTTCGAAGAGGAGGGTATCTTCAATCGCGAAACCGGCCAGTCGTTCCTCGACAACATCCTTAGCCGCGGCGGTTCGGAAGAGCCAATGGTCCTGTTCAAACGCTTCCGCGGTCGCGAGCCGCAGCTGGACGCGATGCTTGAGCATTACGGCATTAAGAGTTAATCCTGTTGTGAAAATTTGTTTAATTGATGAAACGGGCGCCGGAGACGGCGCCTTATCTGTTCTGGCTGACCGCTGGGGGCTGGAGCAGGATGAGGACAACCCGATGGCGCTGGTGATGACGCCGGCGCATCTTGAGCTGCGCAAGCGCGATGAACCGAAGCTTGGCGGCATCTTTGTTGATTTTGTCGGCGGGACCATGGCCCATCGGCGCAGGTTCGGCGGCGGCCGTGGCGAGGCGGTGGCGAAAGCGGTGGGAATCAAAGGCGACTATCTGCCGGATGTGGTCGATGCGACCGCCGGTCTGGGAAGGGATGCCTTTGTTCTTGCCTCCGTGGGCTGTCGCGTGCGGATGCTGGAGCGTAACCCGGTGGTTGCCGCGCTGCTCGACGATGGCCTGGCGCGCGGCTACGCCGACGCTGAAATCGGTCCCTGGTTGCAGGAGCGTCTGCGGCTGATTCACGCTTCCAGCCTGACGGCACTGACCGATATCACCCCGCGTCCGCAGGTGGTCTATCTCGACCCGATGTTTCCGCATAAGCAGAAAAGCGCGCTGGTGAAGAAAGAGATGCGGGTATTTCAGTCGCTGGTGGGGCCGGATTTAGACGCCGACGGTCTGCTGGCGCCGGCGCGTCAGCTGGCGACCAAACGGGTGGTGGTTAAGCGCCCGGACTACGCGCCGCCGCTGGCGGATGTGGCGACGCCTAACGCGGTGGTGACCAAAGGCCACCGTTTTGATATCTATGCCGGAACGGCGGTTGAGCCGCAGGGGTAAGCAACCTGCGTCAGGGACCTTTCCCCGAGGGCGGCGCGTTGCGCCTGCCCGGGCTACGGGTTCACCGCCGTCTGCGGGTCTGGTAGCCCGGACAGATGCGCAGCATCGCCTCCGGGAAATTCGGCCACTCTGCACTCTGCTCCCGGGGGCGGCGCGATGCGCCTTGCCCGGGCTACGGGTTCACCGCCGTCTGCGGGTCTGGTAGCCCGAACAGATACGCAGCATCGCCTTCGGGAAATTCTGCCACTCTGCGCTCTGTTCCCGGGGCGGCGCGATACGCCTGCCCGGGCTACGGGTTCTTGCGATCTGGGGGGCTGTAGCCCGGATAAGGCGTTAGCCGCAATCCGGGAAACCTCGTCGACCGCACCGTTTTTACGCGCTTTTTGTATTAATCATCCTGTTCAGCCACGGCACCATGATCGCCATGACCACCGTTACGCCCAGGGTCACCAGGCCAATTTTGCTGAAGACATCGGTATAAATCGGCAGCGTCTGTAGCGGGTCGGTAATATTATCCGGTACGGCGGTAAAGGTCGCCACGTAGCCGCCCAGCAGGAACGCGGCCGCCTGGGTTAAAAACCACATCCCAAGAATAAAGCCCATCAGATGCTGCGGCACCAGCGCGGCAACCATCGCCAGCCCCAGGGCGCTAATCAGCAGTTCCCCCAGACTCTGGAACAGATAGACCAGCACGATAAACCACGGCGAGGTCAGCCCCTGGGCGTCGGCAAACCACATTCCCGCCGCGGCTGCCGTCAGAAAACCCAGCGCGCACAGGAACATGCCAAGGGTAAACTTCATCGGCATAGTCAGGTCTTTGCCCTTATTGCCCAAACGCGTGTAGATAGCGGCGAGGATCGGGCTGGCCACCACCACCCAGAACGGGTTTAGCGCCTGAAAGCTCACCGGGTTAATCGCGAAACCAAGTATTTCATGGTGAACGTTATTGATAGCAAAGAAGTTGAGCGAGGTGGGCATCTGCGCGTACAGAATATAAAACAGCACCGCTTCCAGCATCAGGATAAAGGCGACGAACATTTTATTGCGCCCGGTTTTATCCAGCTTGAAGGCCTCGCGGAAGAAGAAAATCGTCACCACCACTGAGAGGATAATCAGCACCAGATTGGCGATTTTGACATTATGCATTAGCCAGGCGCAGAGAAATATCATGACCACCGTACCGGCCAGCACGTACAGTAAATTGCGCAGGCTCAGCGGTTTGTGGTCCGGCTCAGAGCCGATATCTTTCACCATACCCCGACAGGCGAAGTAAACCAGCAGGGCGACGATCAGACCGGCGCCGCACAGGTTGTAGGTTACCGCGTAGCCGAACTTGTCGGCAATCACCGGCGCCAGCGACAGCGACAGCAGCGAACCGATATTGATCGACATATAAAACAGCGTGAAGGCGCCATCCAGGCGGGCATCTTTTGGCGGATAGCATTTGGACAGCAGGCTCGCCGGGTTAGCTTTAAACAGGCCGTTACCCACCGCAATGGTCCCCAGCGCGATGAAAATCAGATTGGGTTTGAGCAGCGACAGGCCGGTCATAAAGTAGCCTGCGGCAAGCACAATCGCGCCCAGAACCAGCGTACGTTTCGTACCCAGCAGGTGATCGCCGACATAGCCGCCGATGGAGATAAGGCCATATACCAGCGCGGCAAACGCGCCAAAGGTAATAAACGCCTGCTCCTGAGAAAAACCGAGCTGTTTAACAAAGAAAACGGCCAGGATCCCCTGAACGCCGTAATAGCCAAATCGCTCCCATAGTTCCACAAAGAAGATCATGAAGAATGGGCGAGGTTGCTGCAGCAAGCCTGTCGGTGCGGTTGAATTCATCTTTCTTCGCCTTTAAGTCCTGTCCGGAAAAGTATGAACGCGTATGCCAAAACGCGCTGAAAAAGGTTAATTTTGCGTAATGATATGATGTTTATCTATTTTGGCGAATTATTATATGGCTATATTGCTTTTGAAATGGTTGATCAACCTGGCATTGTGGCGATTATTTGGATTTATATGCTTTTTGCGGCGGGTGGGGGAAATAAAAACGCCCGCGTTGGCGGGCGTTGGTCATCAGCGAAATGAAATAACGTCCTGTTATTCGTCTTCTTCGTCGCGCAGCGGGACAATCAGCATATCCACGTGAACGGTGTTGATGAGCTGACGAGCCGAGGACATCAGTTTGCTCCAGAAGTCCTGATGGTGACCGCAAACCACGAGGTCCATATCATACTTTTTAATCGCATCAACCAGCACCTGGCCGAGATCGCCGCTGCCGCTCAGGGTCTCAGTGATCGGATAGCCAGCGTTGGTGGACAGCTCGCTTAACGCGTGGTGAGTCTCTTCGGAGATGCGTTTCTGCATGTCGCCCAGATTGACGTCAATAAGGCCGGTGTAGAGATCGGAGTAATTCACATCCACGTGGATCAGGGAAACTTTTGCATTGTAGGGGCGGGCCATAGAAACGGCTTTTTCTACCAGTACTTTGCTTTCCGGGGACAGGTCTACTGCAATAAGAATATGTTTGTAAGCCATGGTGTTACTCCTTCCATAAGTTGTCGATGACCGTTGGACCTGACAGCCAGCGCTGCCGCTTCGCCCGCGTCCTGCGTGCTACATTCGCGGGGGGGAGTCCTTAAGGACCTAATTGTAGAAGATATTTCTACCTTATAGCGCCCCTCGCGATCCGTCAATCCACCTTGTTCAGCGAATAGTTAAACAAATATATCCGACTTATGCATTGATAATGATTAACGTTGTGGTAAAAAAATTAACTGATCTCCTACACTATTTAATGAGCCGGTCGGATAAATAAACGTGATCGGAATCGCACTCTTTCACAGTACAGTCGGTTTGATATTGGGGAGCGGTAGTCCCGGAGGGAGCCTCCGAGGACGGGTCGCCGGGGAGGAGGTATGATCAGCACTGTTGCGCTGTTTTGGGCCCTGTGTATCGTATGTGTAGTGAATATGGCACGCTACTTCTCGTCGCTGCGTGCATTACTTGTTGTGCTACGTGGTTGTGACCCTTTGCTCTATCAATATGTCGACGGCGGCGGTTTTTTTACGTCGCACGGGCAGCCCGGCAAACAGGTGCGCCTGGTGTGGTACATCTACGCCCAGCGCTACCGCGATCACCACGACGATGAATTTATCCGCCGCTGCGAGCGGGTTCGTCGGCAGTTTATTCTCACCAGCGCGCTATGCGGCCTGGTGGTGGTCAGCATGATTGCTCTGGCTATCTGGCACTAGCTTCACGATACAAAAAAAACGGGCCAGTTTCCTGACCCGTTTATCTTTCTTGTTTCTGATATTCGCTTAGATAATCTGCAGCGAGAGCCAGTACAGCGCGCCGGACAGCAGAATCGCCGCGGGCAGGGTCAGTACCCAGGCCATCAGGATGCTGGTGACGGTTTTCTTCTGCAGACCGCCGCCATCAACGAGCATCGTCCCCGCTACCGAGGAGGAGAGCACGTGGGTGGTGGAAACCGGCATACCGGTATAGCTCGCCAGACCAATCGATACGGCGGCGGTCATCTGAGCTGACATACCTTGTGCGTAGGTCATCCCTTTCTTACCGATTTTCTCGCCGATGGTGGTCGCCACGCGACGCCAGCCGATCATGGTGCCGATACCCAGCGCCAGCGCAACCGCCATAATAATCCAGATTGGCGCGTACTCGATGGTGCTCAGCATGTCGGTTTTCAGCTTCTTCAGCAGACGCTTATCGTCAGCATTCACTTCCGGCAGCTTAGCCACTTTGTCAGTGGTGTCGGAGATGCAGAGCATAATACGGCGCAGATGGCTACGCTGTTCCACGGAGAGCGTGTCGTAGCTTTCGGTACCGGTCAGCATCGTCTTCACGCGGTCAAGCGCGTTGATGGTGTTTACCGGGTGGCAGTGGAACTCGCCGTTTGCGGCAGCCCCTGCGTCCGGAGACGGGATGAGCTGCTCGGCGCCGGTCGCTTTTTTCAACAGCTCAGGACGCTGCTGGAAGAAGGTTTCCACGTTGTTGACCGCATCGCGGGTACGGGTGATTTCGTAGCCGGAAGCGTTCATATTGACCACGAAGCCAGCCGGAGCCACGCCGATCAGAACCAGCATCACCAGGCCAATGCCTTTCTGACCATCGTTCGCGCCGTGGGAGAACGCGACGCCAATGGCGGACAGAATCAGCGCAATACGCGTCCAGAACGGCGGCTTTTTCTTGCCGTCTTTCTTTTCACGCTCGGCTGGAGTCAGGTGGATACGGGCGCGTTTTTTGGTTCCGCTCCAGTAGCGACGCAGAATGAAAATCAGGCCGCCCGCCACGACCAGGCCAACGATTGGCGAGACGATCAGCGAGCCAAAAATACCCATGACTTTCGGGATGTTCAGCGCGTCCACCACCGACGTACCGGTCATCAGGGCATTGGTTAAACCAATACCGATGATCGCGCCGATCAGGGTGTGCGAGCTGGAGGCCGGAAGGCCGAAGTACCAGGTGCCGAGGTTCCAGATAATTGCCGCCAGCAGCATGGAAAAGACCATGGCGAGGCCATGTGCTGAACCCATGTTAAGCAGCAGGTCGGTCGGCAACATATGCACGATGGCATAGGCTACGCTGAGACCGCCCAACAGAACGCCGAAGAAGTTAAAAAGAGCCGCCATCGCCACAGCAAGCTGCGACCGCATTGCGCGAGTGTAAATCACCGTTGCAACCGCGTTTGCGGTATCATGAAAACCATTGATCGCTTCGTAAAAAAGCACGAAAGCCAGAGCAAGCAATAATAGTAACCCGGTATGTAAATCCAGACCGGCAAATAAATGTACCATAGGACGTTACGCCATTTTGAGGACATGAACGCGGCGCATTATCAGTGACTTTCGCGGCGCGGGCAAAGTGAAATATAGACTTTTTTTGATTTTCTTCCTGTTTAAGTTTTACCTTGTTGGGAGTATTCCTATATCTTTCAATGAGGTACGCAAATCTGTTTTTTTCAGTCTGGTGCGACCAGAATGAAAAATTTACAATTCCCGACAATCGGGATATGAGGAATGTTGTGTGGAAAGGTTTGATGCCATCGTAATCGGCGCCGGAGCGGCGGGAATGTTTTGTGCAGCGCAGGCGGGGCAGGCAGGCTGTCGGGTGCTGCTGCTCGATAACGGCAAAAAGCCCGGGCGGAAGATCCTGATGTCTGGCGGTGGCCGCTGCAACTTTACTAACATGTATATCGAACCCGCGGCATATCTCAGCCAAAACCCGCATTTTTGCAAATCTGCGCTGGCGCGCTACACCCAGTGGGACTTTATCGATCTGGTTAGCAAACACGGTATCGCCTGGCATGAGAAAACCCTGGGCCAGCTTTTCTGCGATGATTCCGCCGAGCAAATCGTTAACCTGCTGCTGGCCGAGTGCGAAAAAGGCGGCGTACACATTCGCCTGCGTAGCGAAATTATCAGCGTAGAGCGGGATGATGAGGGCTATACGCTACAGCTTAACGGCGAGACGGTGGCGGCGAAAAAGCTGGTGGTTGCCTCCGGCGGATTATCCATGCCCGGCCTGGGCGCCTCGCCGTTTGGCTATAAGCTCGCCGAGCAGTTTGGCCTGAAGGTGCTGCCGACCCGCGCGGGCCTGGTGCCGTTTACCTTGCATAAGCCGCTGCTCGAACAGCTGCAGGTGCTTTCCGGGGTGTCGGTGCCGTCCACCATCACGGCGGAAAACGGGACCGTCTTCCGGGAAAATCTGCTCTTTACCCACCGCGGGCTGTCCGGGCCGGCGGTACTGCAAATTTCCAGCTACTGGCAGCCGGGAGAGTTCGTCAGCATCAATCTGCTGCCGGATTGCCATCTTGATGACTTCCTTAACGAGCAGCGCGCGGCGCATCCCAATCAGAGCCTGAAGAACACCCTGGCAATGCAGCTGCCAAAGCGGCTGGTCGAGTGCCTGCAGCAGCTGGGGCAGCTGCCGGACGTCACCCTGAAACAGCTAAACGTTCGCGAGCAGCAGGCGCTGGTTGAGACGCTGACCGCGTGGCGAGTCCAGCCGAATGGCACCGAAGGCTATCGCACGGCGGAAGTGACCCTCGGCGGTGTCGACACCAACGAACTCTCTTCGCGCACCATGGAGGCCCGCAAGGTGCCCGGTCTGTACTTTATCGGCGAAGTGATGGACGTCACCGGCTGGCTGGGAGGCTATAACTTCCAGTGGGCGTGGGCGTCAGCCTGGGCATGCGCGCAGGCTTTAGCGGAACAGAAATAACCGCCTGCTCTGTATCAGCGGACCCGGCTCCGCCTTATCCGCTGATATTGTGCTGCTTTAATTTGCGCCACAGGGTCGTGGGGCTGATGCCGAGCATCACCGACGCTTTGGTCCTGTCCCCGTCGGTTTTTTCTATGACATGGGTAATCAGCCGTTTCTCTTGTTTCTTTAATAAATCGGTTTCATCTGATGCCACGCCCGCGGCCGGGGATTGAGAGCTCTCGTTGGCGTCATCCGGTGAAATTTGACCGATCTGCAGCAATACGTCTTTGCTCACTCGATCGATATCCAGCAGGACGATGAGCCGGTAGATAACCGCCTGAAGTTCACGAATGTTGCCAGGCCAGCTATAGCGATGCAAAAAATCCACCGCGTCGGGGGTAAATGTGATTTGCTTACCTTGCTGATAAAGCAGGTGCTGAATCAACAACATGATATCGCCCGGTCGTTGGCGTAAGGCCGGTAGACTCAACTCAAGAATATTGATTCTATAGTACAGATCCTGCCTGAACTCACCGCTGGCGACGAGCTGGCGCAGATCTTTATTGCTGGCGGTGATCAGGCGAAAATCGGCGGTGATCAGCGTATCGCCGCCGAGACGAGAGAATTGCTTCTCTTGTAACACGCGCAGCAGCTTAACCTGTACCGATAACGGCGCTTCGCTGATTTCATCGATAAACACCGTGCCGTTCATCGCCATTTCAAACACCCCCGGTTTTCCGCCCTTGCGCGCGCTGGTAAATGCGCCGTCGGCATAGCCAAAGAGTTCACTTTCCAGAATGCTCTCGGGAATGGCCGCGCAGTTAATCGCGATAAAAGGGCCGTGGCTTCTGGCGCTATGGTTATGAATACTCTGAGCGAAAAGCTCTTTACCTGTGCCGGTATCGCCCAAGATATGAATGGGAAGTTCGTGGCGGGCGCACAGTTTAGCTTTTTTTATTACATCGCGTATCGCCGGAGACTGGCCAATAATGTCGTCGAAAGACCAGGTTGTGGAAAAACCGCGGAGTTTACTTTTTTTGCTGATACTATTTTGCCAAAGTGAACTCTCCTAGTTTAATCCTGTAATAATGCTATAAGATATTTGGCGGTTGGAAAAATGACGTATGGAAATGTAAATAGTTTGGCCGTTAATATCAATGACCTGTTCTTTAATGTCTAATTCGTTAATAATACTGGGGTAAATATCTTTAAATGCCTCTTTTTTGAATATTTTATCTCCGACATGACACTGGAATAAGCTCAGGCCGATAGCATTAATATTTATGATCTCACCAAGCTGATCAATGCACATGATGCCCTCACGTGCTTGATTCAGCGCGGCGTGGCTCATGATGAGCTTGGTATTTTCTCGGTTGAGATATTTTAATAGGCTATCGGCTTCATTGATGGCCTGCTCAATCGAAATATTATCGGTGTCTCCCATAATAGCATTGAGGTTATATTTTTTAGCCATTTCAGCAACCGTAAGGCCGCCGATGACCGTATGGTAATCGTTCTCTGAAAGATTTTTTATAACGTTTTCAATATCATTGTGGTTATATACCTGGCAAATTTTAAACTCTTCGTTAGTCATGTTCTGATAATGACGTAAGGCATTACAAAATTGGGGGAAACCAACCGCGGCGATTTTTTGTGATTTGATTTTGGCCTGTTGTAAAATGCGATAAACGCCGTGAAAATCATGGGCGATCTCAATGACCGGGATACTAATATTGTTACGCAGGAGGGCGGCGGTGCCGCCTCGGCTAATAATTATCTTAGCGCCGGACTGGATCATCTCATTCGCTTTATCGAGAACGTCAGAATAACGAAATTCATATACCGGAACATCGAGCTTCCTCTCAATAAGAACATTCATGATGCGTTGGGTTATTGTTTTGGAAACTGAAAAAATGACAATTTCATTATTCTTCATATATTATTCGCTCAGGTGTTCTGGGTTTGCAATGTTTATTATATGGCGAGCACAGGGAGAATCAATGAGGGTGGTCATATAATACGATATTAAGAATAAAAGCCTTACGCATAGCAAATGCGTAAGGCTATGTCATTAGTGATTAGAAACGCAGGTGGCGGTAGACAATTTGACCGTTGCATAAGGTAGCGCAGTTATCGATATAACGGTCACCTTCGAGTTTGACCCCGTGGGTATCTTCAAAAATGACGTTCTCTTTTCGCAGCTTAACAATGGAAATATCAGCACTGACGCCGGGCGCCAGGGTACCAATTTGCCCCTGCATTTTCATCAGGCGGGCCGGCGTGGCGGTTACCGCGCGAACGATATCGAAGAAGGACATTCCCATGTTGAGATATTTCGACATGACGTGGAGCAGACTGTAGACCTTATCCGTCCGTAAGCTATTTCTCAGGGTGAGATCGGTGCTGATGATATCGGGATAAAATCCCTGCTCCATGGCGGTTCTGGCAACGTGAAAATCAAAGTGGGCCACGCCGTTTGAACAGTCGAAGATAACCCCTCTGGTCTGCGCCTCTTTTATTGCCGCATAGACCTCGCCCTGTTCATCGAGAATCGAGTGGCCGGTACCGTGGAAGCAGTGGGCGTAAATATCATCGGCATTAAAATAGCGGATCAGTTCATCGGCGCAGAGAAGAGAGTCCGTGACGTGAACGCAAATCGTGGTATCCAGTTTACGCGCCAGGGAGACGGTAGAGAGAAGAGGGTCGCTGGCGTACTGTTTCCCTTTGGCGATATCCTGGCTGTAGCGTAGTTTCAATCCCAGAATATTGTCTCTGTTGCTATTCAGCGTTTGGGCGATTTTCTCCTCGTTGTAATTCGCCGGATTGGTATTTTCCAGATACCCGGTCGGCCCGCCCCCGAGGGTGGAAAGCCCGACGTTGACCACGTTCAAATAGCTTTTGATTTTCACCATGGCAGGATGAATCACGCTATTGCGAAAAAGCTGATAATTCACCCAGCCGCTGCTGCCGGCATCGACCATGCTGGTGACCCCGTTGGGCAAGCATACGATGTCAGGGTTGACGCTGATGGCGGTCCCGCCGTGAAAAACATGACCATGGAAGTCGATTAAGCCAGGCAGCACGATACAACCCGCGGCATCAATCACCGTTTCGGCCTGCAAATCGTCAACGGTATTTAAGTCCACGATGCGATCGCCGATAACGCCAATATTACGATTAATATAATCATGACCTTCGGGATCGGCGACCAGACCGTTTTTAATCAGAATATCCAGTTTCATTTTATGCTCCCGTTAAATGCCGATAAATTTCCAGTAAGGAATACCGATCAGGAAGAAGATTAATACGTTGACCACCACCATGATGGTGCCCAGCATCCAGAACGTTTTTTGCGGGACGTAGCCGCTGGAGAACGTAAATACGCCCGCGCCGTTGCCGTAGTGCGTCAGCAGTGCGCCATAGCCTGCGGAGAAAGCCAGAGAAAGCGCCACGTACATCGGGTGCGCCTGGGTCGTCATTCCCAGGGTAAAGAGTACCGGATAGAAAGAGACGACGAACGCGCTGTTCGAGACAAAGAAATAGCGGACGGCAAGGCTGATAAAGACCAGCACGGCAATCGCGCTGATTTCATTGAGATGCGACAGGTCGAGATAGTTTTTGATAACGTCCACCAGAAAGACGTAGAACCCGCCTTTTGATAGGGCAACCGCACAGCCATAAAACGCGCCATACCAGACGAAGGTCTGCCAGGCCGATTTTTCGCTCACCACGTCATTCCAGCTCAGCACGCCGAAAAGCAGCAGACAGGCGAGGAACGCCAGGCCGACGGGAATAAAGGCGATGCCGGTGATGGAACCCGTCATCCAGCCGAGCACGCCCAGGACAAAGAACACGATCAGCAGCTTCTCTTCACGTTTTACCGGACCCAGCTCACGCAGGCCCTTCTCGGCAATTTCATTGACGTTATCGATAACTTTCAGTTCCGGCGCGTAGATTTTATACAGTATCCACGGCGCGAGCAGCAGCACCAGTCCGGCTGGCACCACGGCGGCTTTAAACCAGGTCATCCATTCGAGATTCACCTTCATGATCTCGTTGGCCAGCGAGACGGTAATTGAGTTGGTCGCCATCCCCGTCAGAAACAGGCTGGAGGTTCCCATTGAGACGACGTACATCAGGATGGTCAGATAGGCGCCGATTTTGCGGCTACCGTCGTCGGGCTTCGAGCCCAGCGCTTCGGCGATGTTCCTGAAGATGGGATAGGTAATGCCTCCCGAACGGGACATATTTGAACCCGTTGCCGGGGCCAGTACGGTATCAGTCACCATCATCAGATAACCCAGGGTGAGGGTATTTTTTCCATAGCGTTTTAGCAGCAGATAGGCGATACGTTTACCCAGTCCGGTAATAACAAACGCTTTGCAAATAATAAAGGCGCTGATAATAAACCAGACCATAGGGCTGCCAAAACCGGCAAACAGGGGAGCGGGGTCGAGAACCAGAGAGGCAAACCCGAGAATAATCAGCATAATGACCGCATCGGTAAACGGGCGCAAAACCAGCCCGCACAGCATCGCCAGATAGATGCCAACCATATGCCAGGTCGGTGCGGAGACGCCTTCCGGGTGCGGTATTATCCAAAATAAAACGGGGAAAAAGATAATGGGCAAGAGTTTTAAATAAAGCATTTTTATTACCTTTGCTTTAAAGCCACGGCCCGTCAGGGCACCGCGGCCTGATATTATTTAATCAAATTAACGATACATGTCGTCGATAAACTCAACGCCGGTCTCATCCAGTGATTTTTTGACCCAAAGGCGATTCGCGGTGCCGTTTTTGGCGGCCTCTACTTTGCTGGCATCGAATTTTGCATACTCTTTGGCTTTATTCAGTACGGCTTCTGCGTCACCGAGGGGAATAACAATCACGCCATCCGCATCGCCGACGATCAGGTCGCCCGGACAAACCGCGACGCCGCCAACGGCGATCGGCGTGTTCACCTCCCCTGGACCTTGTTTAAACGGGCCTGCCGGGTTGGAGCCGGTAGCGAACAGCGGAAAATCGAGAACCGACAGCGCATCGATATCGCGGATAGGCCCGTCCAGCACGATACCGGCGATTTTTTTCATGCAGTGGGCATAGGCCACCATGATTTCGCCCATTAATGCCCGCGAGCGGTCGCCTTCGTTGGAGACCACAATCACATCGTTCTCACCCGCCATATCCAGCGCGGCGTGCAGCATCAGGTTATCGCCCGCGCGGACTTTCACGGTGATGGCGAACCCCGCCATAATCGGCTTTTTCGGCGAAGAGATACGTTTAATGCCGTTACCCAGAACGGCAATACGGTTCATGGTGTCAGCAATATTCGCCGCCGGGAGCTGTTCAAATTCTTTAAGAAGATCGACGCTGCAGGTCGGACGCTTTAAAAAAATACGGTTACCAATAGTCATTTTTTTCTCCTTAAAAACCCGGGACCGGCCAGGACGGTTTCTTACCGGATAAGACTTCATCAATGCCAATCGCGGAATGGAGCGAGGCTCTGTCGGTCGCTTCAATGGTGGCGGCGCCAATATGCGGGGCAATCACGATATTGCTTAGCGAGAAAATCGGGTCGTTGGCATCAAACGGCTCTTTCTTTAAAACATCCACGCCCGCCCCGGCGATAGCGTGGGTGCTCAAGGCGTGATACAGCGCTTTTTCATCAACCAGCTTTCCGCGTGCGGTATTAATGAAATAGGCGGTAGGCTTCATCATGGAAAACTGTTTCTCTCCGACAAAATCGGTGGTTTCCGCCGTCGTCGGACAGTGCAGAGAAACGAAGTCGCTCTCTTTGAAAATACGGTCCAAATCGTTGGTAAGCTCTACGCCTTCGGGGATCTGCTGCTGGGTTTTATACGGGTCATAGGCGATAACTTTCATATTAAAGCCATGCAGCGCTTTGATTGCCACGCGTGAACCGATATTCCCGACGCCAATTAAACCCAGCGTTTTTCCATCCAGCTCCACTTTTGGCGTGCGCAGTTTTGCCCAGTAATAATCTTCAAGCATCTTTTCCTGTACCAGCTTGAAATTACGCGAGCAGTGCAGCATATAAAATATGGCCAGTTCGGCAACGGACATGCTGTTAGCAATTGGCGCATTTAATACGACGACGCCGTGAAGTTTAGCCGACGCCAGATCGACCGTATCGTAACCGGCACCGTGACGCGCAACGACTTTCAGCTTTTTAGCCGCTTCAAATACGCGGTCGGACATTTTTGAAAGGCGGACGATAATACCGTCGCAATCGACGATGTCGCGAATGATATCTTCTTCTTCCATCCCTGAGCCGTTAATCAGTTGATAACCGCGGCTTTCCAGATATTCTCTCCCTTCTGCCATGATTTCCTGCGGGAGTAAAATTTTGTACGTCATTTAACTATCTCCAGTGTTGATTACGTGGAGGTAATTGCATGGCGTGTGCCATACATTCATGCAAGATGAATATTTTTTGTAATGCTTTGATATGTGTGTATATTTTGTTTTTGTGGTCAACGAGTTGTGGTGATGTTCTTCACATCCCTGAACGCCGGAGTGAGGCTGGTTATTTAATTGTGAAATGGCTGAAATGCATAATTAAATGTACGAATGGCGAGCTTCACACTTTATTTTATTTATATGCGGAGAGCATTTTCTTGTAGCGATTGACATTGCCCGGTGGACAACTTAAAACGTAAGCCAAAGGTTAATCTGGAGAGGTTTCGGCAATGAATAAATCACAGGTGGAGATATTCATGCTTATGGTTCGGGAGGGGAGTATTCATTTTGTATCGCAGCGGCTGAGTATTGCGCCTTCGTTGATAACAACCAGCGTATGTGCGCTTGAAAATGAACTGGGTTTCAACCTGATTAAGCGCGGCAGGAATATCAGAAAAGTTATCTTAACGGAAAAAGGACACGCTTTTTATCGGCTTGCTCCAGAGTTACTGAGATTGCTTAATGCGATTGCGGATATTCGGGCGGGAATAAAACAGCCCGGCAAGTCCTTCCCGCCGGGCAAAATAATCAGTTCAGCCCCAGGAAATACTGGGCAATTTTGAAGTAGATAATCAGTCCGGTACCGTCGATAAGGGTGGCGATAAACGGCGCTGAAACTACAGCCGGGTCGATGCCGACGCGTTTGAGCGTCAGGGGGATCACCGAAGACACCACCGCGCTCCACAGGGTAATGCATACCAGCGTCAGGCTGACAATCAGGGTGATCTCCATGCCGATGCCCATCATCCAGGCGCGCAGACAGCCCGCCAGGCCGAGCGTAATGGCAATCAGCAGCGAGGTTGAGACCTCTTTACGGATGACGCGCCCCATATCGCGCAGCCGCACCTCGCCGAGCGCCATGGAACGCACGAGGGTGGAGGTGATCTGCGTTCCGCTATTGCCGCCGGTACCAATCAACAGCGGAATGAAAAAGGCCAGCGCAATCGCCGACTCCAGCGCTTCCTCAAAATGCTGTAACACGCTGCTGGTATAGGCTTCGGCGACAAAGAGCAGCAGCAGCCATACCGAACGTTTTTTCCACAGCGCCCACGGGCTGGTTTCCAGGTAGGGCTTTTCCAGCGGCAGCGTCGCGCCCTGACGCTGAGCATCCTCGGTCACGTCATCTTCCAGCAGATGCGCGATCTCTTTTTCCATCAGGCAGCCGACCAGCTCGCCCTTTTCGACCACCGGCACGAGGTCGAGCCCGCGCTCGGCCAGCTCGGCGACCACCTGCGGCCGCGGGTCGTCAGGCCTGACGCGAAACAGGCAGCTATCCATTAAATAACGAATGGACTGGGCGGTATCGCTCTCCTGCAGCAGCTTTTTAATCGATAAACTGCCGCGCAGTTTTTTCCCGGCGACGACAAAAACCTGGCCGGGGATCTCATCGCTGGCCAGCTGAGAAACGAACAGCTCACGCGCTTCATGAACGCTGAAATGTTCCGGCAGGGTAATGAAATCGGTACGCATATACTGGGCGATCGCGTCGCCGTCGAACGCTGCGGTAGCCTGATGTGCGGCGCACAGTTGAATGGAAGACATGGTGTAATTCCCTATAAAAAATCACTCATAGGGGCGAACAAGACAGGATGAGCACAGGCAGATCCCTACGTCCTGGTTTTAGCACTGCACAACGTATCTGCCCGGCATGAACGCCGTCAGAAGTTACCTTGGCAACACCTTGATTCGATGGAAGCCTGTATTTCCCTGAGTGGTCTCTCTCGATACCAACAGGGCGGTAACTTATGTTTATGCAGGAGCCTCGCCATAACGAGATCGTTAAATGAGGCCTGATTATTCGCGAAGAGAGATGATTAACCAAGCATATAATTCATGTGGTTTATTAATTGTTGAGAAAAGGCGAAAGTTTATTGCGATCAGGGCGATACAGGGATTTTGCCCTCTTAGGGTGAACAAAATTTTTTCAAACTATACTTAGCAGTGGATGCGTTATAAATGCTATTTCCCGCGAGATTGTTGGTTGAAAAAACTGAGGTGACCCATCGTATAAGCGATATTTAAGAGGAACGCTGTTATGTTGAAAAACAGGATTAATCTTCAGGTTATTATCTGGACGACGCTCATTGGAGGGTTCATCAGCTCTCTGGTGAAGTCGGGAACGGAAGCTAATATGCCGCCCCGCGTGGCGGGCGAGATATCGCCCCCGGCGGCGCATATCGACGCCTGGCTCGGCTGGCTTGGCATTAATTCACACTCGCTGGACTACGTTTATCAGGGGGTGACAATCCCCGGCGCCGTCATGCTTTACCACTGGCTGTTCAGCTTTGCTTTTGCCTTTCTCTATGTCTTCATTTCCGCATACTGGCCGAAAATCCGGCTTTGGTACGGCGCGGCCTATGGTCTGATTATTACTCTCGTTATGCACGGCTTCCTCATTCCCGCGCTGGGCTTCAGGCATCCCGCCTATTTAAACGGGGAAACCGGGTGGCTGTGGAACCTGAATGGCTACGAGCTGTGGAGCGAAACCCTCGGACATATTTGCTGGTCGTTTTCGATTGAAATCAGCATGATTGCCGTTCTTGCCCTGCTGGCAAAACCGATACGAGGCGCATGGGCCAACGAGTCGCCATAATGGCGTTAGTCCCGATCGCGCGTTAAAGAGTCATTTATCGCATCCCACGGCTATGAGTGGGGTGATTCCTTCTCCGTTGGCAAACACTGCAAATGGCCGTGGCGCACGCCGCGCTGGGCGATAACGTCATCGGCAAAATGCTGAACGTCGCCCATATCGCCTTTCAGCACGGCGATTTCCAGACAGTCGTCATGGTTGATATGTACGTGGAGGGTGGCGACGGAGAGGTCGTGGTGGTGATGCTGGGTGGAAACTAAACGGCTGGCTAAATCGCGCTTCTCATGTTCATAAACATAGGAGAGTACCGCGAAGCCCTGGGTGCCATGCTCCTGAGCGCTTTCCTGGGCCAGCGCGCCGCGCAGAATATCGCGGATGGCTTCGGAGCGATTATGATAGCCGCGGCGCTGGCTCAGGCTATCCAGCGTGTCGAGTAAATCGTCATCAAGAGTAATCGTGATACGTTGCATCTGTTTTAAACCTTATTACGGCGCACGGGAAAGGCGGGAAGTACCGCATTTTGTAACACGCGACCGGCGTGGGAAGAAAACGTTAATTTGTCGCCCACGACCTGCGTCTCAACGATTTGCCCCTCATCCATCACCATCACCCGCTGGCAAAAACGCTCCACCAGACGTAAGTCGTGGGTGATAAACAGACAGGCGGTGCCAAACTGTCGCTGAAGCTTTTTGAGCAGACCAATGACGCCCGCCTGGAGCACCAGGTCGAGGTTAGACACCGCCTCATCAAGGATCAGCAGCTGCGGCTCAACCGACAGCGCGCGCGCCAGGCAGACGCGCTGCAGCTGTCCGCCGCTCAGCTGCGGGGGGCGCTTATCGAGCACGCTATCATCGAGATCCACCGCCCTGAGCATGTCGCTTGCCCGGGCCAGCTGTTCCGCTTTCGTCAATGACAGCAGATGTCGCATGGGTTCACGCAAAATCTCGCGTACCGTTTTACGCGGATTCACCGCGCTGATGGCGTCCTGAAATACCATCTGAATATCCCGACGGAACGCCTTTTGCTTGGCGTGATTGAGCCGAGAGAGCGGTTCTCCTCGCCAGCAGACGCTGCCCTGAGTGGGGGATTCCAGGCCAACGAGCAGGCGTGCCAGGGTGCTTTTCCCGCAGCCGCTGCGTCCCAGCAGGGCAACGGTTTCACCGCTTTTCAGCGCCAAAGAGACCTCTTTTAGCACCGTTGAATCGGTATATTGATGGGTTATCGCGGATACGCTCAGTAATGTCATCAGGCCAGCTCCAGTCCGTAGAGGGCGAGATGCGCCGCCACCAGGCTGCGGGTGATGCTGTGCTGCGGAGCGTTGAACAGGCTTTCGACATCCCCCTGTTCCACAATGCAGCCGCTATCCATCACCGCCACATCGTCCGCCAGCCGCGCCACGACGCCCATATCGTGAGTGACCAGCAGCATCCCGGGCCCGCGGTTTTGCATAACACCTGCCAGCAGATCGAGAATGCGCGCCTGGGCCACGGCGTCCAGGTCGGTGGTGGGTTCATCGGCAATGATAAACGGCGCCTCGCACAGCAGCGCCATGGCAATCATCATCCGCTGCAGCATGCCGCCGCTCATCTCGAACGGATAAAGCTTCAGGACGCGCTGCGCCTCCTCCAGCCCAACGGCTTCCAGTACCGCCGTAAGCGTGGCGTCGTCTGCGGGTTTACCCAATGCCCGGCAGGTTTCCCGCGCGTGGGTCGCCATGGTGTGCAGCGGATTAAAGGCGCTGCGCGGGTTCTGCATAATGGTGGCGATTTTGCTGCCGCGCAGCTCGCCAGGGGAGACCGGCTGGCCGTCGGCGAGGATCATCCCCGCCGTTTGCCGTACGCCGGGAGGCAAAATGCCCAGCGCCGCCGCGCAGGTTAGCGATTTTCCGCTGCCGCTGCCGCCAACCAGCGCCAGCACGCGCCCGCGTTTGAGCGTCAATGATACGCCGTGCACCAGCGGACGCTCGGCCTGTAAGACGATGTTTTGCAGTGTAATTTGTTGCGGCATTAGTGGGCGTGCTCCGCGATCAGATGAGGATCCAGGCGATCGCGCAGCGCGTCGCCCACCATGTTGAAGGCCATGACGGTGATAAACAGCGCCAGTCCCGGCCAGAACATTTGCAGCGGCTGGGTCCAGATATACTGGCGGGCGTCGTTAATCATCACCCCCCACTCGGCGGTTGGCGCGGTGACGCCGAGGCCGAGAAACGACATCCCGGCGACGTGCAGCATCATATGCCCGATATCCAGGGTCGCCAGCACCAGCAGCGACGGAATGACCGCGCCGGCCAGATGGTCGACGAATACCCGCACGTGTCCCGCGCCGGAAAGCCGCGCGGCGAGCACAAATTCGCGCTGGCGCAGGGAGATTGTCAGGCTGCGCACCATCCGCGCATACCACGCCCAGTGCGACAGGGCGATGGCGATAATTACGTTGGTCAGCCCGGTTCCCAGTACCCCCACCATAAAGAAAGAGAGGATTGAGGTCGGGAAGGTCATAAACAGATCCGCGACGCGCATGGTGGCCTGATCGACGCGGCCGCCGATAAGCCCGGCGCAGCCCCCGACGAGGAGTCCCAGCGCCAGCACCAGCAGCAGGCAGGCCATCACCGAGCCGAGCGATACGCGGGTCGCCGCCAGCAGACGCGAGAAGATATCGCGCCCCAGATGATCGGTACCGAGCCAGTGCTGGCTGCCGGGCGGCAGAAGGCGCGAAGGCAGATCGATCGCCTGCGGATCGTACGGCAGCCACCACTGGCTGGTGAGCGCAACGACCGCCAGCAGGGCGATGATAAGCAAAGAAATGCGGACGGACCCGCGTGAAGAGAGGAAAAAGTTCACGAGCGCGCTCCTTCATGGCGGCGAATGCGCGGGTCCAGCGCGGCGTTCAGCAGATCAACCATCAGGTTACAGACCACAAAAACGATCACCATCATCAGGGTGAAACACTGAATCACCGGATAATCACGATTAAAAATCGCCGAGACGGCGTAGCGGCCCACGCCGGGCCAGGCAAAGATATTCTCGATAATCATCGTGCCGCCAATCAGCTCGCCGATATGCATCCCCACGGCGGTAATCATCGGCAGCGAGGCGTTGCGCAGAATATGGCGGCGCTCGGTTTGCCTGTCGTTCAGGCCGCGCAGTCTGGCCCAGGTTACGTGACGCTGCCCGGCGACTTCCAGCATGCTAGCGCGCAGCAGGCGGGCGTTGATCGCCAGCGACATAAAGGCGATCGACACCGCCGGCAGAATGATGTGCTGCCAGCCGCCATAGCCCATCGCCGGCAGCCATTGCAGATAAACCGAAAAGAACATCACCAGCAGGAAAGCCAGCCAGAAGTTGGGCATCGACACGCCGAGAAAAGCGATGATCCGCACAATAAAATCCGGCAGGCGGTCGCGGTGCCGCGCCGCCCAGATGCCCAGCGGCACGGAGGTGAGGAGGATCAGCACCAGCGCGGCGCCGGCCAGCTGCAGCGTGGCGGGCAGAAAGCTCAGCATGTCATCCAGCACCGGACGCTGGGTGGCGAACGAAACGCCAAAATCCAGATGCAGCGCCTGCCACAGCCAGCTGCCGTACTGGACGATAAGCGGCCGCTCCAGCCCCAGCATCGCGCGGGTTGAGGCCACCATCTCCGGCGTCGGCGGCAGGTTTGACAGGCGCAAATAGTCCAGCGCCGGGTCACCGGTGCCCAGGCGCAGCATTAAAAAGATAATCACCGAGGCGGCGAAGATCATCGGTATCAGCAGCGCGACCCGCCGCATCGCGTAACGTAACATCAGGGTTTCACCGGCTTAATTTGTTCAAACGGAATTTCAGACGCGATGGGCGCGTAGGGAATCGCCCCCAGCTCCGGTCTGGCGACCACCATCATCGAGACGTAGCTAATGGGCAGATAGACCGCATCGTTGTGCAGTCGGGTCAGCAGGTCTTTGTACAGCGCCTGACGCTGCGTTTCGTCGGTGGTTTTCAGCACCTCGCCGATTTCTTTATCAATAATCGGTTTGTCGGCTAATCCCTGCTGCGCCTGAAAATCGGCGTGCGACGGTACGCGCATCGAACTCATAAAGGCGTGCGGATCGTAGGGTGCACCCCAGGTACGGTTGAAAATCATGCCGAAGCGACCATCGCGCTGGCGGGCATAAATACTGCTCTCTTCCTCGCCGACCAGCGCCACGTCCACGCCAACCTGGCGCATATCGGCCTGAATGATTTCCGCCATCGATTTGCTTAGCGCGTCGGTACCGATAAACGACAGCTCAACGCGCAGCGGCAGGCCGTTTTTCTCGCGAATATCCTTACCCGCAGGCAGGACCCAGCCCGCGTTTTCCAGCAGCGCCTTCGCCTGCTGCGGATCGTACCGGCGCGGCGTCAGGCCAATATCGGCATAGGGCACGGTGGGGGCGAACAGCGTATCGGCCACCTGCTGAGTGCCGTACAGGGCGTTATCAATCAGCGATTTTTTATTCACCGCAAAGTTCAGCGCTTCGCGCACCGCTAGCTCGTTGGTGGGGGCTTTGGCGGAGTTCAGCGCCAGCATCACCGTCTCTATCGGGCGGGAAAGCTGGGTACGGTAGGCCGGGTTGTGGCTGAAGCGGTCGAAGGTGTCGAGCGGCAGCAGCCCTTCGTTGCCGTAGAGCAGGTCAATATCGCCGGTTTCAAAGGCCACCGCGCGGGTCGTCGGGTCCGGGATCACCTTGACGGTAATCTTTTCAATCTGCGGCTTTTCGCCCCAGTAGCGCTCGTTACGCACCAGCACGTCGTACTGATTGAGTTTTGATTCCTTCAGCACCCACGGACCGGTGCCAATCGGCGCTTTAATGCCATGCAGGGTCTCATTGTCTTTGAACTGCGACGGGGCGATAAAGCGGAAAGGGCGCGGCAGCGCCAGCTCCTGTAAGAACGGGTAATAGGCGCTTTTCAGGGTGATTTGCAGCTGGTTTTTGTCGAGCGCGTTGACCTCGACGATCTGATTGACCAGCTCCAGCCAGGCGTGGCGCTGGCGGTTATCGAGCACCACGCGGAAGTTCTCCGCGGCGGCATGGGCGTCAAACGCTTCGCCGTTGGAAAATGTCACGTCATCGCGCAGGGTGAAGGTCCAGACTTTGCCGTCCGCCGAGTGGGTCCAGCTTTTTGCCAGCCAGGGTTTCACCGAGCCATCCGCCTGATACTTTACCAGCGGCTCATAGACCATGCTCTGGGCGTACATCTGGTTGGGCGTATAGAGGTGCGGGTTGAGCGGCCCCACGTTGACCGGCCAGGCGGTGGTGATTTCATTGGACGCGGCGCAGGCCAGCAACGGGGCGCAGGCGAATAGCGCCAGCAGGGTGGTGCGGATAATAGACAAGGCTTTTTCTCAGCGACAGGAAAGTATGACGATTTTAATGATTCATCATACTTTCGGCGTAAGCTGGATCAATATCGGGCCTGAAAGTATAAGAAAACGGTATATCTCTTTTGGCTGTATGAGTTTACGAACCCGCCTGCAGCCCGGCTAAGCGCAGCGCAAGCCGGGAAGCATCAGCTTCGGCACATTTCCCGGAGGCGATGCTGCGCATCTGTCCGGGCTACCGGCTCGCAGACGTCGGGGACCCTGTAGCCCGGGCAAGGCGCGATAAGCTCCGCCCCCGGGAGCAGCGCGCAGAGAGGCTGAATTTCCCGGAGGCGATGCTGCGCATCTGTCCGGGCTTGTATGATTACTCCGTCAGAAAGAACCGGCCAGTTCTCTCTGAT
>NZ_JBEAFQ010000055.1:0-73817 GCF_040062275.1 Klebsiella sp. GW_Kp182
ACCCGGGATTTATACATCGACGCGGTTTCTCCCCGGCTCGCGCCGCGCTTAGCAGGGCTACGGGGTTGTGCGGTCTGCGGGCGGTAGCCCGGGTAAGGCGTTTACGCCGCAACCCGGGGATACCCCGGGATTTATACATCGACGCGGTTTCCCCCCGGCTCGCGCCGCGCTTAGCCGGGCTACGGGTGCGGGCTGTAGCCCGGGTAAGGCGTTTACGCCGCAACCCGGGATTTATACATCGACGCGGTTTCTCCCCGGCTCGCGCCGCGCTTAGCAGTGCTACGGGGGGGCGGTCTGCGGGCTGTAGCCCGGGTAAGGCGTTTACGCCGCAACCCGGGGATACCCCGGGGTTTATACATCGGCGTGGTTTCTCCCCGGCTCGCGCTGCTACGGGGGGGCGGTCTGCGGGCTGTGTAGCCCGGGTAAGGCGTTTACGCCGCCAGCCGGGAATACCCCATCTTACGCTTCGTCGTGCTCTTCCCACGCCAGCGCGCGTTTTACCGCTTTCTTCCAGCCGCTGTAGCGATAGTTACGCTCGGTGGTTTCAATCCCGGGACGGAACTCGCGTTCGATGACCGCTTTCTCCTGCAGTTCATCCAGGTTTTGCCAGAAACCGACCGCCAGACCGGCCAGATAGGCTGCGCCCAGCGCGGTGACTTCGCGGACTTCCGGGCGTTCCACGCGGGTGCCGAGAATATCGGACTGGAACTGCATCAGGAAGTTGTTGGCGACCGCGCCGCCGTCAACGCGCAGGGCGTGCAGACGGATCCCGGAGTCAGCCTGCATCGCTTCCAGCACGTCGCGCGTCTGATAGGCAATCGACTCCAGGGTGGCGCGAATAATATGGTTGGAGTTCACGCCGCGGGTCAGGCCGAAGATCGCGCCGCGGGCATACGGGTCCCAGTACGGGGCGCCGAGGCCGGTAAACGCCGGAACGACGTACACGCCGTTGGTATCCTTCACTTTGGTGGCGAAATATTCGGAATCGAACGCGTCGCTAATCAGCTTCATCTCATCGCGCAGCCACTGAATAGAGGCGCCAGCCATAAACACCGCGCCTTCCAGCGCATAGTTCACCTCACCGCGCGGGCCGCAGGCGATAGTCGTCAGCAGGCCGTGCGTTGACGTCACCGCTTTCTCGCCGGTATTCATCAGCATAAAGCAGCCGGTACCGTAGGTGTTTTTCGCCATCCCCTCTTTCACGCACAGCTGGCCGAACAGCGCCGCCTGCTGGTCGCCCGCGATGCCGGCGATCGGAATACGCGTCCCGCCCTTACCGCCGATGTTGGTCTGGCCGTACACTTCGGAAGATTTGCGCACTTCCGGCAGCATGGCGCGCGGGATATCCAGCGCGTCGAGCATTTTGTCGTCCCAGTCCAGCTCGTGGATATTAAACAGCATGGTACGCGAGGCGTTGGTGTAGTCGGTTACGTGAACGCGTCCCTGGGTCATTTTCCAGATAAGCCAGGTGTCTACGGTACCGAACAGCAGCTCGCCGCGTTTAGCGCGTTCGCGCGCGCCTTCGACGTGGTCGAGGATCCACTTCACTTTGGTGCCGGAGAAGTAGGGGTCAACCACCAGGCCGGTGGCCTTGCGGATGTACTCTTCCATGCCGTCGCGCTTGAGCTGTTCACAGATCTCGGCGGTACGACGGCACTGCCAGACGATGGCGTTATAAATCGGCTTTCCGGTTTCGCGCTCCCAGACGATGGCGGTTTCACGCTGGTTGGTGATGCCGATCGCCGCGATTTCATCGGAGCTGATATCGGCTTTTGCCAGCACTTCGACCAGCGTAGAGCTTTGCGATGCCCAGATCTCCATCGGGTCGTGTTCAACCCAGCCTGGACGCGGATAAATTTGTTCGAATTCTCGCTGAGAAACGCTGACGATATTGGCATCGTGATCCATTACCACGGCGCGGGAGCTGGTGGTGCCCTGGTCGAGCGCTACGATATATTTTTTGTCGGTCATAGTATGAGTCCCGTAGTCAGATTACAGCGAAGCTTTGTGTTGCGTCGTAGAGGGGGATGCAGCTTCTTTCTCTTCGACGACGCAGGTGTCGCAAGGCAGGTGGCGGCCAATCAGCTTGCGGTAGCAGAATGCGCCCAGCGCAGCACCGACGATTGGCGCACACAGCGGCACCAGGAAATAAGGAATATCTTTGCCGCCGGTGAAGGCGACGTTGCCCCAGCCTGCCAGCCAGGCGAAGGCTTTCGGTCCGATATCACGCGCCGGGTTCATGGCGAAGCCGGTCAGCGGGCCCATGGATGCGCCGATGACGGCGATCAGCAGACCAATCAGCAGCGGCGCCAGCGGGCCACGCGGTACGCCGTTACCATCGTCGGTCAGCGCCAGAATGACGCCCATCAGGATAGCGGTAATCACCATTTCTACCGCGAAGGCCTGCACAAAATTGATATGCGGATTCGGATAGGTGGAGAAAATGCCTGCCAGCTCGAGACTTTCGACGCTACCGCGCACCATATTGTGGGTATGTTCGAAATCGAAGAAAAGATTGTAATAAAGCCCGTAAACTAAAGCCGCAGCGCAAAAGGCGCCAGCGAATTGCGCAACGATAAAAGGAACAACTTTACGACCGTCAAAGCAGGCGAACAGCCACAGCGCGATGGTGACCGCCGGGTTAAGGTGCGCACCGGAAACCCCTGCGGTCAGGTAAATCGCCATGGCGACGCCCAGACCCCAGATGATGCTGATTTCCCACTGACCGAAGCTGGCTCCCGCGACCTTAAGCGCAGCGACGCACCCAACGCCGAAAAAGATCAACAACCCGGTACCGAGGAACTCTGCGATGCACTGGCCTTTTAGTGTTGATGTTTGGCTCATAATCGAATCCTGAAGCGTAGTGATGATTATTGTATGTGTGAAGGTCGCAGGCGACCACGCTGCCATGTAGGCATAGTGTTAATTTATCGTTAACGAACAAAAACGAGAAATATCGAAATTCAAATGTGTGTACCACGTCAAGAAAATGAGCGTTTTCGCGCCATAAACGCGTGTTCGGCCTTTTGCGGGAGCGTTTCACCGCACATTTTTTTACGTGTTGATTAACAATTACGAAAAAGTACCGGGTAAAAGCGGCGAACGAACCAGGTAAAGGCTGAAAAGTGTTGCAAACCGCAATCTACGCGGGTTGTCGCTGGACAGGGGAGGCGGGGCTTCATACAATCGACTACATCACCACTGTAGTGCGCTAATTTTCGTTAAGGCGTCAACGCGTATACGAAACGGACGGTTTCTATCAACGCCTTGCAAGTTCAGGAGAGGTATGACGATGTCATTAGAAGTGTTTGAGAAATTAGAATCTAAAGTTCAGCAGGCGATTGATACCATCACTCTGTTACAGATGGAAATCGAAGAGCTGAAAGAGAAGAACAACACGCTGGCGCAGGAAGTACAGAGCGCGCAGCACAGCCGTGAAGAGCTTGAGCGTGAAAACGGTCAGCTGAAAGAACAGCAGCAGGGCTGGCAGGATCGTCTGCAGGCGCTGCTGGGCCGCATGGAAGAAGTCTGATGCTTCCCGCCCCCTCCCGTTCGGGAGGGGGTAAACTCTCCCCCGCTCTATATACTCACAAGTTATAGCCAATCTTTTTTTATTCTTTAATCATCAGTCCGCTTTCTGGCACGCTTAATCCATCACAACACTACATAAAGAGAGCGGTGCGATGAATAAGTGGGGCGTGGGGTTAACTCTGTTGCTGGCATCCGCCAGCGTTCTGGCAAAAGACATTCAACTATTAAACGTTTCTTACGATCCAACGCGCGAGCTGTACGAACAGTACAACAAAGCCTTTAGCGCGCACTGGAAACAAGAAACCGGCGACAACGTGGTGATTCGTCAGTCCCACGGCGGCTCCGGCAAACAGGCGACCTCGGTGATCAACGGCATTGAAGCCGACGTGGTGACCCTTGCGCTGGCCTATGACGTCGATGCGATTGCCGAGCGTGGCCGAATCGACAAAAACTGGCTGAAGCGTCTGCCGGATAACTCCGCGCCGTATACCTCAACCATCGTGTTCCTCGTACGCAAAGGCAACCCGAAGCAGATTCACGACTGGAACGACCTGATTAAACCGGGCGTGTCGGTGATTACCCCGAACCCGAAAAGCTCAGGCGGCGCGCGCTGGAACTATCTGGCGGCATGGGGCTACGCCCTGCACCAGAACAATGGCGACCAGGCGAAGGCGCAAGAGTTCGTAAAAGCGCTGTTTAAGAACGTCGAAGTGCTGGATTCCGGTGCCCGTGGCGCGACCAACACCTTCGTGGAACGTGGGATCGGCGATGTGCTGATTGCCTGGGAAAACGAAGCCCTGCTGGCGACCAACGAACTGGGTAAAGACAAATTTGAGATCGTGACCCCGAGCGAATCGATTCTCGCCGAGCCGACGGTTTCCGTGGTGGATAAAGTGGTCGACAAGAAGGGCACTCGCCAAGTGGCGGAAGCGTATCTGAAGTACCTCTACTCGCCGGAAGGCCAGGAGATTGCGGCGAAGAACTTCTATCGTCCGCGCGATCCTGAGATAGCGAAAAAATACGCGAATGAGTTCCCGAAACTGAAGCTGTTCACCATCGATGACGTGTTTGGCGGCTGGACGAAAGCGCAGAAAGAGCACTTTTCCAACGGCGGCACCTTCGACCAGATCAACCAGCGTTAAATAGCCTCTCCTTATCCCCGCTTGCGCTGCGCTTAGCGGGGATACAACTCTTGTCGCCCGGACAGGCGTAAGCCGCGACCCGGGGTTGAGAAGTCTGGTAGCGCCGCCTCCGGGAAAACACACCGAACCTCTTCCTGTTTTCATTTGGTCATCAAACTGCGTTACTCTTCCGTTTCTGGCTGAGACAGGAAAAAATAATGCGAAGAGTACGATACCTTTTATTAGCGCTGCTGGTGGTCGTTGTGGCGGCGATGGCCGGCGGCTACTACTGGCTTCATTCCGGCAACCCTGATGCGTTGCGCAAAATTGTTCTGCAACAGTGCGTCCCCAATCAACAGCAGCACCAGAATCCCGCGCCCTGTGCGGAAGTGAACCTCAAGGGCGGCTATGTGCTGTTTAAAGACCGCAATGGCCCGCTGCAGTATCTGCTGATGCCGACTTACCGTATTAACGGCACCGAAAGTCCGCTGCTGCTTAATCCCCTGACGCCGAACTTCTTCTGGCAGGCCTGGCAGGGGCGCGAAATCATGAGCCAGCATCGTGGTTCCGCCGTATCGGATGACGCGGTCTCCTTGACCATCAACTCGCGCAGCGGACGCACGCAAAATCATTTCCATATCCATATCTCCTGCCTGCGTCCCGATGTCCGTACCCAGCTGGACAAGGACGCGCCAGCTATCAGCAGCCGTTGGTTGCCGCTGCCCGGTGGACTACTGGGCCACGAATATCTGGCGCGTCGGGTCACCGAAACGGAGCTGGCGCAGCGCAGTCCGTTCCTGATGCTGGCCGAAGAGGTGCCGGAAGCGCGTGAACATATGGGCCGTTTTGCGCTGGCGATGGCAAAGCAGAGCGATGGCTCGCTGGTGCTGCTGGCGACCGAGCGTAACCTGCTAACGCTTAATCGCGCATCGGCGGAAGAGATTCAGGATCACAGCTGTGCAATCCTGCAATAACCCCACCATATCTGGCGTTTACCTGTCTTATCGTCCGTCGTATTCTTGCTGAAAAAAACGACAGGAGACAGGTATGTCGCTCTGGTTGTCCCACCCTCTTTTCCTTCCTTCTATCATTGTCGGCATCACTATTCTCCTCTGGGCGACTTCGCTACTGCCGGAGTTTATGACCGCACTGCTGTTTTTTGCCGCAGCGATGATCGCCAAAATCGCGCCGCCGGAGGTCATTTTCGGCGGCTTTGCCTCATCGGCGTTCTGGCTGGTGTTCAGCGGATTTGTGCTGGGGATCGCCATACGCAAAACCGGGCTGGCGGACAGGGCGGCCCGGTCGCTCTCGTCGCGGCTGACCGACTCCTGGCCGCTGATGGTCGGCAGCGTGGTGCTGCTCAGCTATGCGCTGGCGTTTGTGATGCCGTCCAATATGGGGCGTATCGCGCTGCTGATGCCGATTGTGGCGGCAATGGCCAGGCGTGCCGGCATTGAAGAGGGGACGCGCCCGTGGTTTGGCCTGGCGCTGGCGGTGGGGTTCGGGACCTTCCAGCTGTCTGCCACCATCCTGCCCGCCAACGTCCCGAATCTGGTGATGAGCGGTGCGGCGGAGGGATCGTATGGTATCCATTTGAATTATCTTCCCTATTTACTGCTGCATACGCCGGTGCTCGGCTGGCTCAAAGGGGCTGTGCTGATCGCCCTGATATGCTGGCTGTTTCCCGGAAAACCGCACCCGCCGCGTGACATGACGCCGCTGCCGCCGATGAGCCGCGATGAGAAGCGCCTGGCGTGGCTGCTGGTGGTAGTGCTAACGCTCTGGGTGACGGAGAGCTGGCACGGCGTGGGGCCGGCCTGGACGGGGTTGGCGGCGGCGGTGATAACGCTGCTGCCGCGGGTCGGTTTTATCAGCGGCGAGGAGTTTTCCAGCGGCGTGAATATCCGCACCTGTATTTACGTCGCCGGGATTTTGGGGCTGGCTATCACCGTGACGCAAACCGGTATCGGCGGCGTGGTGGGAAATGCCCTGCTGCAGATTATGCCGCTGGATAAAGAGAGTCCGTTCACCAGCTTTCTCGCATTGACCGGCATTACCAGCGCGCTGAACTTTATCATGACGGCTAACGGCGTACCGGCGCTGTATACCACTTTCGCACAGAGCTTCTCCGATGCGACCGGCTTCCCGCTGCTGAGCGTGATTATGATTCAGGTGCTGGGGTACTCCACGCCGCTGCTGCCGTATCAGGCATCACCGATTGTGGTGGCAATGGGGCTGGGGAAAGTGCCTGCAAGGGCGGGAATGCTGCTGTGTATTGCGCTGGCGGCGGTAAGCTATTTGATTCTGCTGCCGCTGGACTACCTGTGGTATCAGGCGTTGGGGAAACTGTAGACTGCATCGCTCGGGAATTATCCCGGAGGGCAACCGGGCGATAACCCCGGTTGCAAAGCGCGACCGGGGAAAGGCCTTAAAGCGAATTACGCTTTTTTCGCGGCTTCTGCTGCTTTAACGATCACCGCGAAAGCGTCAGCTTTCAGGGATGCGCCGCCAACCAGCGCGCCGTCGATGTCCGGCTGGGTGAACAGCTCTGCTGCGTTGCCCGCGTTAACGGAACCGCCGTACTGGATGATCACTTGTTCAGCCACTTTCGCATCAGCTTTAGCGATGTGGTCGCGAATGAATTTGTGCACCGCCTGAGCCTGAGCCGGGGTAGCGGATTTGCCGGTACCGATCGCCCATACCGGTTCGTAAGCGATAACCGCGCCTTCGAACGCCGCCGCGCCCTGGGTTTTCAGAACGGCGTCGATCTGACGCGCGCACACTTCTTCGGTTTTGCCCGCTTCGTTTTCCGCTTCGGTTTCACCGATGCACAGAACCGGGATCAGACCCTGCTCTTTCAGTACCGCGAATTTCTTAGCGATAAACTCGTCGGACTCTTTGTGGTAGGTACGACGCTCGGAGTGGCCGATGATGATGTATTCAGCGCCGATGTCTTTCAGCATTTCGGCAGAGGTTTCGCCAGTGAACGCGCCGGACAGGTTCAGGTCAACGTTCTGCGCGCCCAGGTGAATGTGGCTGCCCGCAGCGGCTTGTTTAGCCAGGTCGATGTACATCTCAGGCGGAGCAATGGCAACTGCACAGCCGGTTACGCCAGCCAGTTCGGTACGCAGGTTCGCGACCAGTTCGTTTACCATGTGGCGGCTGCCGTTCAGTTTCCAGTTACCCATCACTAAAGGATGTCGCATTTTTATTCTCCACGCTTTAAAGCGAATTAAGGAATATAGCCGCCCCCGCGGGCAGCATGGTCTGTGAAACAGTATAGAGATTCATCACTGGAAAGGCTTTGCTTTTTGTCATTTATTGTTGTTTTCCAGCGTTTCAGATAGCGCCAGCTTAATCGGTTCAACAGCGAAGGTCAGCCCCTTTTCGCCGTTGTCCGCCACCACATAGCGCACAGCACCTTCCGTTTCGGAGAAGTAACGTTTGCCTTTTCCGGCGGTCAGCAGTTTCTGCAGCTTCTGCTGGCTTTGCGTCAGGCTGAGCGTGGGCACGAACGCGCGCATCACGGCGCTCATATACTCCTGGGCTCTCGCTTTCGCCGCTTTCTGCTGCGGCCCCTGAATCGGCAGCCAGGTGATCTGCATCGATTTAATTTTGAGCGTGCCGCGTTCAAGCGCGGTCGACGCGTAGAGGTTCTCATTGATCTTCGTGGCGGCGCGGGTCAGGTTTGCCTGGTCTTTGCTGGCGGCGACGGCGCGAAATTCATTGAGCGATAGCTTCGGGTTATCGTTGTTGAATTTTTCCCGAAACTCGCTGATGGAAATATCAAAGGCCGGCGCGCCGGAGAGAAGATAGGGCGCCGTAGCGCTGGCGTCTGACTCGGCGGACAACGCTTTTTGGCCGACGGATAATGCCGCCAGCCCAATTAAACATAAGGTTGCCCACTTCTTCATGCCCATCTTCCCTTTTTTTATCTGCTGACGATTAAAACGAGAACCGTCACGCTTGTCAAAAAGTCACGCCTTCAGGGTAAACTACGTCGGTGATGATGATAAGGAATAAAACATGACCCTACAGCAGTGGCTATTCTCAATTAAAGGGCGGATTGGACGTCGCGACTTCTGGATCTGGATCGCTATCTGGATAATGACCATGAGCGCGCTGTTCACGCTGGCCGGTAGTAACCTTCTCAATTTACAGACGGCGGCTTTTATTCTGGTGTGCCTGCTGTGGCCGACGGCGGCGGTGACCATTAAACGCCTGCACGATCGGGGTAAATCCGGGCTCTGGGCGCTGCTGATGATTCTGGCGTGGATGCTGCTGGCGGGCAACTGGTCGATGCTGCCTGGGGTCTGGCAGTGGGGCGTCGGGCGGTTTATACCGACGCTGATTATCGTCATGATGCTGATCGACCTGGGCGCGTTTGTCGGTACCCAGGGCGCGAATAAGTTTGGTAAAGAGACGCTGGATGTGCGCTGGAAAGCGGAATCCTGATTACCAGTAGTGTTCGGCGGTCATATGACCCGGCCGGCGACGCAGGTGCTTGCTCATCTGCCGGGTCTCTTTCAGCAGCTGCTGGGTGTCGCGCACCATCTGCGGGTTACCGCACAGCATGACGTGACTGCTCTCAGCGTTCATCGGCAGGCCGACGGCCTCTTCCAGCGCGCCGGTTTCAATCAGGAACGGGATACGTCCCGTGAGCATGCCCGGCGCGGTTTCCCGGCTCACGACAGACTGGATGCGCAGTTTGCCCGCATAGCGCGCTTCCAGCGCCTGCATCTGCGGCAGATAGCTGAGGTCGGCGGCATAGCGCGCGGCGTGCACCAGTACCAGGTTTTTAAAGCGATCCAGGTCCTTCCCTTCTTCCAGAATCGACAGGTACGGGCCAATCGCCGTGCCAGTGGCGAGCATCCATAGGGTGTCGCAATCCGGCACCTCTTCCAGCACGAAGAAACCGGCGGCTTCGCTGACCACCTGGACTTCATCGCCCGGCTTCAGTGCCGCCAGCCGCGGGCTGAGCTTGCCCTCCGGAACCGTCACCAGATAGAACTCAAGATCGGGGTTGCTGGGGGCGTTGACGTAGGAATAGGCGCGCTGCACGCGTTCTCCGTCTACGTCCAGCCCCAGTTTGGCAAACTGCCCAGCGGTGAAGGGCGCAACCGGCGCGTGAACGGTGAGGCTAAACAGTGCATCAGTCCAGTTCTGTACTTTTACCACTTTGCCCGTAACCCAGTTTGCCATAGCGACTCTCCTCTCAATCCTGTTAACGTATCTTCACCGCGACGAGAGCAGATTTCCAGCCCGAAAAGGCTGGAAAGCTCTATTGATCAAATGTTTTTACAGGATGTGCAGCTGAATATCCGGGTCTTTGCGATCGAGATAATGAATTGATTGAATACGGCGGATGGTGCGTGATTTACCGCGGATCAGCAGGGTTTCGGTGGTGGCCATATTGCCTTTACGGGTGATACCGTCCAGCAGATCGCCCTTGGTGATGCCGGTTGCCGAGAAAACCACGTTGTCGCTGCGCGCCATATCGTCCAGGCGCAGCACTTTGCCAGCTTCAATGCCCATCGCCTGACAGCGTGCCAGCTCGTTTTCGCCGATGCGGCGATTCTCTTCGCTGTCGCCCTTCACGTGGTGACGCGCCAGCAGACGGCCGTTCATATCGCCGTCCAGCGCGCGGATCACCGCAGCGGAAACGACGCCTTCCGGCGCGCCGCCGATACCGTACATGACGTCAACTTCGCTGTCCGGCATGCAGGTCAGAATAGAAGCGGCAACGTCGCCGTCGGGGATGGCGAACACGCGCACGCCCAGCTTTTGCAGCTCAACAATGACGTCGTCATGGCGCGGCTTGGCTAAGATGGTGACCGTTAATTCACTCAGCGGCTTATTCAGCGCGCGGGCGATATTATGCAGGTTCTCCGCCAGCGGCAGGTTCAGATCGATGGTGCCCTTCGCTCCCGGGCCGACAATCAGCTTTTCCATGTACATATCTGGCGCATTCAGGAAACAGCCCTTATCGCCTACCGCCATGACCGCCAGCGCGTTCGCCTGGCCCATCGCCGTCATGCGGGTGCCTTCGATGGGATCGACGGCGATATCTACCGCATCGCCGTGGCCGGTACCGACGCGCTCGCCGATGTACAGCATCGGCGCTTCGTCGATTTCGCCTTCGCCAATCACGATAGTGCCGTCGATGTTGATCAGGTTGAGCATAATGCGCATGGCGTTGACGGCGGCGCCGTCGGCGGTGTTTTTATCACCGCGGCCTAACCATTTGTAGCCTGCCAGCGCGGCGGCTTCGGTGACGCGCGAAAATTCGATGGCCAGTTCTCGTTTCATAATCCACTCATCTGAATAAAAATTATGCGCAGCGTGGCGAGATGACGTTCGCGCTACGCGTTGGAATAGCGTTCGGTTTCCGGCATCCAGCGCTCAATCAGGGCCTGGGCCTGCTGGGGATAGCGTTCGTGAATATGGCGGGCGATGCGCTGAACTTCCGGGATCATGGCCTGATCGCGCAATAAGTCCGCGACTTTAAATTCAGCGTTACCGGTCTGACGGGTGCCGAGCAGCTCGCCGGGACCGCGAATTTCCAGGTCTTTTTGGGCGATGACGAAACCGTCATTGCTATCGCGCAGAACCTGCAGGCGCTTCTGGGCGGTTTTTGACAGCGGCGATTTATAGAGCAGCACGCAGTGGGAAGCTACCGCACCGCGCCCGACGCGCCCTCGGAGCTGGTGCAGCTGCGCCAGCCCCAGACGCTCCGGGTTTTCGATGATCATCAGGCTGGAGTTGGGCACGTCCACGCCGACTTCGATCACCGTAGTGGCGACCAGCAGATGCAACTCGCCCTGCTTGAACGCGCTCATTACCGCCTGCTTCTCGGCGGATTTCATACGCCCGTGTACCAGGCCGATATTCAGCTCCGGCAGGGCGAGCTTCAGCTCTTCCCAGGTGGCTTCCGCCGCCTGAGCTTCCAGCAGATCCGACTCTTCAATCAGCGTACAAACCCAGTAGGCCTGGCGGCCTTCGTGAGTGCAGGCGTGACGAACGCGGTCAATAATATCGCTGCGTCGCGTATCCGGAATGGCCACCGTCGTAACCGGCGTTCGGCCCGGCGGCAGTTCATCGATGACCGAGGTGTCGAGGTCGGCATACGCGGTCATCGCCAGGGTACGCGGAATCGGCGTGGCGGTCATAATCAGCTGGTGCGGGTGAAATCCCTGCTGTTGCCCTTTCTCCCACAGCGCCAGCCGCTGATGGACGCCAAAACGGTGCTGCTCGTCGATAATCACCAACGCGAGGCCGTTAAACTGGACCTGCTCCTGAAAGATGGCGTGGGTGCCGACAATCATCTGCACCTGTCCGCTGGCGATAGCCTCCTGCTGCGCCAGGCGCGCTTTTCCTTTTTGCTTCCCGGCCAGCCAGCCCACTTCAATGCCCAGCGGTTCGAACCAGCTGCGGAAGTTATTGGCGTGCTGTTCAGCCAGCAGCTCGGTCGGCGCCATCAGCGCTACCTGTTTGCCGTGGGCGATGGCGCGCAGGGCGGCAAGCGCGGCGACCAGGGTTTTACCGGAGCCCACGTCCCCCTGCACCAGACGCATCATCGGCACGTCCAGCGCCATATCGCGTTCGATTTCAGCCGTGACGCGCGCCTGCGCGCCGGTCGGCGTAAAGGGGAGGGAGGCCAGCAGCTTATCTTTTAGCGTGTCGTTAGCGCTGAGCGCGAGGGCGTGGTAGCGCTGGGCGCCTGCCCGCAGCGCCAGCATGCTGAGGTTATGCGCCAGCAGCTCTTCCAGGATTAAGCGCCGCTGAGCCGGATGTTTGCCGCTTTCCAGCTCGCTAAGCTGTAACGTGGGCGGCGGGCGATGTAGCGTGCGCAAGGCGTCCGGCAGGCTCATCATCCCCTGCGCCAGCTCAGGCGGCAGCAGCTCGGCGATCGCGCAGGTTTCAAGCAGCTCCAGCGCCTGGTCGGTGAGCTTGCGCAGCGTAGCCTGCTTGATGCCTTCGGTGGTGGGATATACCGGGGTCAGCGTTTCCTGTAAATCAGGGGTACTCATATCGCCCTGAACCCGATATTCCGGATGGATCATCTCCGCCCCGTGCTTACCGCGCTTCGCCTCACCGTAGGCCAGCACGCGGCGCCCGGTTGCCAGGCTATTTTTCATCGCCGCGCTGAAGTTAAAAAAGCGCATAGTGAGGATGCCGGAGCCGTCGCTTATCTGGCAGGTCATCATCCGGCGGCCGCCGAAAGTGATGTTGCAGTTGAGGACTTCGCCTTCAACGGTGGCGTAAACGCCGGGCAGCAGTTCGCCGATGTGATACAGATGGGTGCGGTCTTCGTAGCGCAGCGGCAGGTGCAGAAGCAGATCCTGTACCGTATGCAGGCCGATTTTTGCCAGCTTACTGCTCTGGGCCGCGCCAACGCCCGTCAGGGAATTGAGCGGCACCGCATCCAGCAGACGGCCCTGCATGATTACTTCGCCGCCTGCATGGTGGCCCACCACGCGGCATCGGCTTCGACTTCGCCCTGCTCGTTGACGTGGGGGTAGGGAAGTCCCTTGCGTTTAGCGACCTTCGCCAGCACCGGATAGCCGCCTTCAAACAGCAGGCGCTGCTGGTCTTCTTCCGGCAGCATACTGTTCTCGCGCCGGTACATGCCGGCGTTCTGCCGCTGGCGCTGGGCTTCGTAGAGGATAAGCGCTGAGGCGACGGAAACGTTCAGCGACTGCACCATGCCAATCATCGGAATGATGATGTCCTGGTCTGCCAGGTCTAACGCTTCCTGCGTAATGCCGGTTTTCTCCTGCCCCATCAGGATACAGGTGGGACGGGTATAGTCGATTTCACGGAAATCGACGGCGTTATCAGAGAGATGGGTCGCCAGGATCTGCATGCCCTGGCCTTTTAAATGCGTGACGGCCTCGCCAATAGTACGGTGGGTTTTGACCTGCACCCAGCTATTGCTGCCGGCGGCCGCGGAGGCCATGGTACGCATACGGCTACCGGGCCAGATGGCGTGCACTTCATGCACGCCAACGGCGTCTGCGGTACGAATGACCGCAGAGACGTTATGAGGCTTATGGACCTGCTCCATGCAGACTGTCAGGTCAGGCTGGCGCCTGGCGAGCATCTCGCAGATACGCGCATAACGCTGTAAATTCATGATACTTCCATCCTTCGAATGACTCTTTAATCGCTGCGGATTACGCGGCCCATTCCTGGGCCTTGCCCCTTACCGGGCCGCTGTAAGCAGCGTTCAAATCTGCTCCCGGCAGATTTGTCATTCGCTTGCCGCCTTGACGCAATTCGAATGATTTTGTGGAAGAGCTAGTTTCGGTTACGGGTGACTTTTATTACATCCGGCATGACGCGAATTTTGCGCATGATATTCGCCAGATGCACGCGGTCGCGCGCGGTAAGGCGAATAAAGGCGCTGTAAACGCGGCCATCTTTCTCTTCCGTATTCAGGCTTTGAATATTAGAAGAAGCGGTGTTGATCGCCGCGGTAAGATTCGCCAGGGCACCCTGATGGTTGAACATATCCACCTTGATTTCGGTGATAAATTCCTGCGCCGTCTCTTTGTCCCACTCGACCGCCATAAATTTCTCCGGCTCTTTCTGATAGCCGCGAATGTTACGACAGGACTCATGGTGAATAACCAGGCCTTTGCCCGGGCTGACGTGCGCGATAATCGGGTCACCGGGGATCGGACGGCAGCATTTGGCGAAGGTGATCAGCACGCCATCCGCGCCTTTAATCGGCAGATGATTATGGCCGACAGGCGCTGGCTGTACAGGCACGGCGGTGGTTTCACCCTGCTGCAGGTTTTTTGCTACCACGACGCTCATGGCGTTGCCGAGGCCGATTTCGGCCAGCAGATCGTCAAGCGTGGTCAGCTTCATGCGCTCAAGTTCACGCTGAATGTTCTCTGGCGGGATCTCGGCCAGCTTGCGGCTACCGCCGAGGGCGTGATTGAGCAGGCGGCGCCCGAGGCTTACGGAGTCGTCGCGCTTAAGGTTTTTCAGCAGCTGGCGAATTTTTGCGCGCGCTTTCGAACTGACGACAAAGTTCAGCCACGCGGCGTTCGGACGTGCGCCCGGCGCGGTGATGATTTCCACCGTCTGGCCGCTGGAGAGCGACTGCGACAGCGGATACGGCTGGCGGTCGACGCGGGCGCCGACGCAGGCATGGCCGATGTCGGTATGCACCGCGTAGGCGAAATCCACCGGCGTCGCGCCAGCGGGCAGTTCGACAATGCGCCCTTCCGGGGTGAAAACGTAAATCTCATCCGGGAACAGATCGGATTTCACGCTCTCAATAAATTCAAATGAACTACCGGCGCTCTGCTGGAGCTCCAGCAGGCTCTGCATCCAGCGCTGGGCGCGGATTTGTGCCGTGGTGCTGCTTTCGCCGCCGTGCTCTTTATAAGCCCAGTGCGCCGCCACCCCCATTTCCGCCATCTGGTCCATGTCTTCGGTACGAATTTGTACCTCAACCGGGACGCCGTGCGGGCCGATCATCGAGGTGTGCAAAGATTGATAGCCGTTCGCCTTTGGAATGGCAATATAGTCTTTGACGCGACCCGGACGCGGCTTATAAAGGCTGTGCATCTGGCCAAGTACGCGGTAGCAGGTGTCGGAATCATGGACAATCACGCGGAAAGCGTAGATATCCATAATCGAGTGAAAGCGCTGCTCTTTGAGCACCATCTTGCAGTAGATGGAGTACAAATGCTTTTCGCGACCGCTAACGCGACAGGGAATTCCCGCTTCCTGCAAACGCCCTTCGATTTCGGAGAGGATCTTTTGAATCATCTCTTTACGGTTGCCGCGCGCCGCTTTAACCACCTCTTTAATGACGCGGTAGCGGTTAGGATACAGCGCCTCAAAGCCCAGCTCTTCGAGCTCGGTTTTGATGTGATGGATACCTAAACGGTGCGCCAGAGGGCTGTAGATTTCCAGCGTTTCGCGGGCGATGCGGCGGCGCTTGTCCGGGCGCAATGAGCCCAGCGTGCGCATGTTATGGGTGCGGTCAGCGAGCTTGATAAGGATGACGCGGATATCCTGCACCATCGCCATAATCATTTTGCGAAAGTTTTCAGCCTGGGCCTCTTTCTTGTCGCGAAACTTAAGCTTATCAAGTTTTGACACCCCCTCTACCAGTTCAGCAACGCTTTTACCGAAAAGCTGCTCCATGTCCTGGTAGGTGGCGGGGGTATCTTCTATCACGTCGTGCAGCAGAGCGGCCATTAGCGTTTCATGGTCGAGTTTCATCTCGGCCAGGATACAGGCTACCGCTACCGGGTGCGTGATATAGGGTTCACCGCTTGAACGTGTCTGGCCCTCGTGAGCGTCACGTGCAACGAGATAAGCCTGCCGAAGACGTTTAATTTGCTCTTCGGGCAGGTAGTTTTGAATCAGCTGATTCAGGCTTTCAAACAGATACAAGGGCGACCCGCAGTGTGATTAACGACGACCTTCAGCAATAGCGGTAACGGCTTGTAATTCAGCGGCTTCCTGCTCTTGCTGTTCCTGGCGCTCACGAACGTCGAGGATCTTGTTGTTGATCAGACCTTCTTCGATTTCGCGCAGTGCGATAACGGTAGTTTTATCGTTTTCTTCCGGTACCAGCGGATCCTTTCCGCCTACCTGCATCTGACGAGCGCGACGCGCGGCGACCAGTACCAGGTCAAAACGGTTACCAATTTTCTCTACAGCGTCCTGAACAGTTACGCGTGCCATACTTAAAATGCTCCACAGGTGAAGAAATGACTGGGCATAATACTGAATGTGGGTTCAGTCTGCCAACAGTTTGGTGATTAAAGCGCCATGTCGCTGCTTTTGGCGGCTCATGCGCAGACGTTCGGCGCGAATAATAATTTTCAGATCGCTCAGCGCGGTATCAAAATCATCATTCACAATCAGGTAATCATACTCCGCGTAATGGCTCATTTCTGCAACTGCCTGTGCCATACGTTTTGCGATAACCTCTTCGCTGTCCTGACCGCGGCCGCGCAGGCGACGATCAAGCTCATCTTTTGACGGCGGCAGGATAAAAATGCTGCGCGCGCCGGGCATTCTGTTGCGGATTTGCTGCGCGCCCTGCCAGTCGATATCAAGGAAGACGTCGACGCCGGTCGCCAGTACCTGCTCGATAGCTTCGCGCGAGGTGCCGTAATAGTTGCCAAAGACTTCTGCATGTTCAAGAAAAGCGTCTCTGCCAATCATCGTCCTGAATTCGTCGTGATTCACAAAGAAATAGTGTTCACCGTGCACTTCACCCGGGCGCGGAGCGCGCGTGGTATGCGAAACAGAAACCTGAGAGTCGTACAACGGTTGGGTTTTTAATAAAGCCTGAATCAGGCTGGATTTACCCGCGCCGCTAGGGGCGGAAACAATATAAAGCGTGCCTTGAGCCATGAGTGTCTTTTGTATGTGGTGGTCGAAATAGAGCTTACATACGAGCCTATTATACACGGCGGCACCGCGTGACGCAGTCCCTGTCACACTTTTTGCGTTCTTTCTTTCATTTTGCTTGCCGTTTCCCTGATTTCTCCGGGCGTTGCAGAAACAACGCAGAAAACCCGGATGCCTGCTCGCAGCGTTAAAAATCCCTCCTCGCGGACGAAAATACGCCTGCGGCACAATCGCCGACGAGAAAACAGGAGGGCATCGCGATGCAAAATGGAGTCTGGGCGCTGGTGCTGTGGATGCTGGTGGGATACGGGCAGGCAGCCTGCCCCGCGTGGCCGCAGGCCAGGGCCGATCGGGAGATTGAACGTCTCAGCCAGCAGATAACGGAATGGAAAAACGCCTACTGGCAGCAGGGGAGCAGTACGGTAAGCGATGAGATCTATGACCAGCTTGCGGAGCGGCTGGCGTACTGGCGGCGCTGCTTCACCGGCGAGGCTCCCGCTCACGATGCGTCTCCTCCCCTAAAAGGGGAGGCCAGACATCCGGTGGCGCACACCGGCGTGCGTAAACTGGCAAATCAAGCCGACGTGGCGCGCTGGATGCGCGGTCAATCCGGCCTGTGGGTACAGCCTAAAGTCGATGGCGTCGCGGTCACGCTCGTGTATCGGCAGGGGCGTCTGACCCAGGCGATAAGCCGGGGTAATGGCCTGGCCGGGGAAGACTGGACGGCCAGGGTCTTGCAGATCCCCTCCGTGCCTAAAGTCTCTGACGGCGTACTGGCGAATAGCGTTCTACAGGGTGAGCTGTTCCTGCTCCGCGAGGGGCACGTGCAAAAGCAGATGGGCGGCATGAACGCGCGGGCAAAAGTTGCCGGCATGATGATGCGCCAGCAGGCTGCGGCGGATCTTAATCAGCTGGGTCTTTTTATCTGGGCATGGCCCGATGGGCCGCAGGATATGAAACAGCGGCTGGCGCTGCTGCGGCAGGGCGGCTTTCTTTACAGCGCGCTTTTTTCGCACCCTGTCGCGGATGCGCAGCAGGTTGAACAGTGGCGCCAGCGCTGGTTCACTTCACCGCTGCCTTTTGCCAGCGATGGCGTCGTAGTGCGGCGGGAAAAAGCATCTCCCGGGCGCTTCTGGGTTCCGGGTCAGGGCGATTGGGTCATTGCCTGGAAATACCCGCCTGCCTCACGCGTCATGGAGGTTCGCCGTATCAGCTTTAGCGTCGGGCGCAGCGGTAAAATAGCCGTGGTGGCGCATCTGGAGCCGCAGATGCTGGACGATAAGCGCGTGCAGCGGGTGAGCGTCGGTTCGGTATCCCGCTGGTACAATCTGGATATCGGTATTGGCGACCAGCTGCAAATCAGCCTTGCCGGGCAGGGGATACCGCGCATCGATTCGGTCGTCTGGCGCACGGCTCAGCGTAATAAACCCCAGCCACCGGCGGCGCGTTTCAATGCCTTAACCTGCTATTTTGCCACGCCCGAGTGTGCGGAACAGTTTCTTTCGCGGCTGGTCTGGCTCTCATCCCGATCGGTTCTCGATATTGACGGCGTGGGAGAAGCGCTATGGCGGTCCCTGCATGACGCGCGCAGCATGGAGCATCTCTTTTCATGGCTGGCGTTTACGCCGGAGCGGCTGCAAGCCATACCGGGGGTCTCGACGCTGCGCGGGCAGAGGCTGTGGCACCAGTTCAATCTTGCGCGCGAACGGCCTTTTCTGCGCTGGATCCAGGCGATGGGAGTCCCCATACCGAAGACGGCGTTTGCCCGGCTGAAGGAGGATGACTGGCAACGGATGCAGGAGCGAAACGAAGAGCAGTGGCGGCGCCTGCCGGGGATCGGGGCGGAAAGAGCGCGGCAGCTGGTGACGTTCTTACATCACCCGGATGTTGCCGCACTGGCGAAGTGGCTAAGCGGGCAACGCGTTCCGGGATTCTGAAAGCATTAATGTGCGCTATGGTTGTAGTTAAATACCGGCAGGCCCAGCTTCCAGCGCAGCGCCAGCATGCGGGCGGTAAAGCCGAACAGCAGGGTGGAGATCACCACCACATCGTGGTTGCTGACGTAATGCTGAAGCGCGATGTATAAAATCGCGGCGGCGAATGACACCCCGGCGTAAAGCTCTTTCTGGAACACCAGCGGGATACGCTTGCAGAACATATCGCGCAGCACGCCGCCAAAAACGCCGGTGATGACGGCGGCAATGGAGGCGATGACCGGGCCCTGGCCCATATCCAGCGCGATCTGGGCGCCAATGATAGAGAACACGATCAGGCCGAGCGCATCAAGCACCAGAAACAGACGGCGCAGATGCGGCATCACCGGCGCGGCAATCGTGGTCAGGACCGCAGCAATGGCGACAATAATGACGTACTCGGGGTGCTGCACCCAGCCCAGAGGATAGTGGCCGAGCAGAATATCGCGCACTGAACCGCCTCCGAGGGCCGTCGCGGTGGCAATGATAATGACGCCAAACGTATCCATACGGCGGCGTCCGGCAGCCAGCGCGCCGGTCATGGCTTCCGCCGTAATCCCAATCAGATAAAGAATATGAAGCAACATAAATCTCCCACGGTGATGGCGGAAGGTTAACGATTTGTGCGCAAGATCACGATTGAGATTTTCTAAAGTGAATGAATTTAACCTGATTAAACTAATGCACGATCGGTTTAAATCGGCTGAATTTAACGGTTCATTTGTCATTTATTCATTTTTAATGATTATAAAAAGTAATGTGAAAGCCGTCGATGCGTATCGATATTGAAAACGGGATGAATACCTGTTGTTTAACTCTCGACCTTTATCCTTTTATTTTCCTCCTTCATGGCCTGAGAAAATGACTGCAGCAGCTGGCAATAAAAACTATCTCACCCGCCTGATTGCCGTTGTGCTGACGGGGCTGCTTGCCGGCCTCTCAGGCATGGTTCTGGCGCTGATTTTACACGCGATTCAGCACCTGGCCTTTGGCTACAGCCCCGGGCAGATCGTGAGCGCGGAGTCATTTCTACAGGGCGTCACGGATTCATCCTGGCCTCGTCGCCTCTCGGCAATCGTCGCGGGGGGAGCCATCGCAGGATTCGGCTGGTGGCTCCTTGGACGCTATGGGCAGAAGCGGGTCTCAATAGCGTCAGCGGTGGCGAATCCTTCGGTGGCAATGCCTGCGGGTACCACAACGATTCATGCCCTGTTGCAGATCGTCACCGTGGCGCTGGGCTCTCCGCTTGGCCGCGAAGTGGCTCCGCGGGAAATGGGCGCGCTGGGGGCAGGGATGGTGGCGCGTAAGCTGGGACTGCTGGCGGATGAAACCCGAACGCTGGTTGCCTGCGGCGCCGGTGCGGGCCTGGCGGCGGTGTATAACGTTCCGCTGGCCGGTGCGTTATTCAGCCTTGAGGTAATGCTGCTGTCGTTTAGCTGGGAAAAAACGCTGGCGGCGATTATCACATCGGCGATTGCCGCGTGGACGGCAACGCTCGGGTTAGGCGAGGAATCGCAATACCATTTTACTTCAGACATCCTGCCGCATTCATTTCTCTGGTGGGCGATTATCGCTGGCCCCATTCTTGGCGCCGGGGCCTGGCTCTTTCGCAAAGCGACCAGCACGGCCCGCTCGCGCGTTCGGAGCAACTGGCAGATGCCGGTTTTCTGTCTGCTGGCGTTTTCCCTGCTTGCCGTCCTCAGCCTCTATTTCCCCCAGCTTCCGGGAAACGGTAAAGGGCCTATGCAGCTGGCTCTCAGCGATGAACTGGGTTTCCCCGGGGCGGCGATGCTGCTGGCGCTAAAAATGGTGGTGATTCTGGCGGTGCTGCGCGGCGGCGCGGAGGGCGGCCTGCTGACGCCGGGGCTGGCGGTCGGCGGCCTGACCAGCCTGCTGCTGTGTATGCTCTGGCAACAGCTGCTTCCCGGCGGAGATTACGGCAGTTTTGCTCTCGTCGGCGCGGCGGCGTTTCTCGCCGCATCCATGCAGATGCCGCTAACGGCGGTCGCGCTGGTGATGGAGTTCACCCACATGGATCACAGCTATCTGGCCCCCACGCTGCTGTGCGCCGCAGGGGCATTTTTAACCTGCCGGATATTGGATAAGAACTACGCCTTCTGAAACGCAGCGAAAATAAAAGGCCATGATTTACCATGGCCTTTTGTCCGTGCGTGGGTTGGCGAGCAAAAAACCGTTACTCGATGTTCTGGATCTGCTCGCGCATTTGTTCGATCAGCACTTTCAGCTCAATGGCGGAGTTCGTCACTTCGGCATTGATTGATTTAGACGCCAGGGTGTTCGACTCGCGGTTGAACTCCTGCATCATAAAGTCGAGACGGCGACCGACCGCTTCTTTCTTCTTCAGGATATTCCACGTCTCTTTCACGTGCGCTTCCAGACGATCCAGCTCTTCGGCGACGTCTATACGCTGCGCCATCAGCACCAGCTCCTGCTCGAGGCGGTTGTTTTCCAGCTGCACTTCCGCATCTTCCAGCTTGGCAACCAGACGCTCGCGCTGCCACTGCAAAATTTCCGGCATATGGGCACGTACTTTAGCTACCTCGGCCGTCACGCCATCGAGACGCTGTTCGATCAGCGCTTTCAGCGCCTGGCCTTCGGTTTCGCGGGCGACGATAAAGTCATCCAGCGCACCGTTCAACGCGCCCAGAATTTCGGCGGCAATGGCGTCCAGATCCTGTTCATGGGCCGACATCACGCCAGGCCAGCGCAGAATATCTACCGGATTGATTTCGCCTTCGTCGCTCTGCATTTTGACCCAGTTGGCGGCGTTAACCAGCTGCTTTGCCAGTTTTTCGTTAAGGATCAGCTCACCCTGCGCGCTCGGGTCCTGCTCAAAACGCAGGGTACATTCGACTTTACCGCGGGTCAGACGGGAGCGAATACGTTCACGCACCACGGGCTCCAGGCTACGGAACTGCTCCGGCAGGCGGAAGTAGGTTTCCAGATATCGTTGGTTTACCGAGCGCAGTTCCCACGCGGCGCTACCCCATTCACCCTTGATTTCACGCCGGGCGTAGGCGGTCATACTGCGGATCATAGACGTTCCTGTTTTTAAAGGAGAGTGGGGTGGATTATAGCTTTCGAGGCCTTATCAGGATAGGAATAAGCGCGCATTATCCGTATAATGCGCAGCCACATTCGTTTCAAGCCGGAGAACATCATGCGTCCAGCAGGCCGTAGCGCTAATCAAGTGCGCCCAGTAACCCTGACCCGTAACTACACAAAACACGCAGAAGGCTCCGTGCTGGTCGAATTTGGTGACACGAAAGTATTGTGCACCGCTTCTATTGATGAAGGCGTGCCGCGCTTTCTGAAAGGCCAGGGTCAGGGGTGGATCACCGCCGAATACGGCATGCTGCCGCGTTCTACCCACACGCGTAACGCGCGTGAAGCCGCAAAAGGTAAGCAGGGCGGACGCACCATGGAAATCCAGCGCCTGATCGCGCGTGCGCTGCGCGCGGCGGTTGACCTGAAAGCGCTGGGTGAGTTCACCATCACTCTGGACTGCGATGTGCTGCAGGCAGACGGCGGCACCCGTACCGCGTCTATCACCGGAGCCTGCGTGGCGCTGGCCGATGCGCTGAATAAGCTGGTCGCGGCCGGTAAGCTGAAAACCAACCCGATGAAAGGAATGGTGGCGGCGGTCTCCGTAGGCATCGTGAATGCCGAAGCGATTTGCGATCTGGAATACGTTGAAGATTCCGCGGCGGAAACCGATATGAACGTGGTGATGACCGAAGATGGCCGCATCATTGAGGTGCAGGGTACGGCGGAAGGCGAGCCGTTCACCCATGAAGAACTCCTCACCCTGCTGGCATTGGCCCGGGGGGGTATCGAATCCATTGTCACGACGCAGAAAGCGGCGTTGCAAAACTAGTTTTTAAGGCGACTGAGAAGTCGCCTTTTTTTTGTCCGTAGAAAAGTAAGATGAGGAGCGAATCCATGAAACCGTATCAGCGCCAGTTTATTGAGTTTGCGCTTAACAAGCAGGTACTTAAGTTTGGCGAGTTTACGCTGAAATCCGGGCGCAAGAGCCCCTATTTCTTCAACGCCGGCCTGTTTAATACCGGGCGCGATCTGGCACTGTTAGGCCGTTTTTACGCCGAAGCGCTGGTGGATTCCGGGATTGATTTTGACCTGCTGTTCGGCCCGGCCTATAAAGGCATCCCTATCGCCACGACCACGGCGGTCGCGCTGGCGGAACACCATGACCGCGATCTGCCTTACTGCTTTAACCGCAAAGAGGCGAAGACTCACGGCGAGGGCGGAAACCTGGTGGGGAGTGCGCTGCAGGGCCGCGTGATGCTGGTGGATGATGTGATTACCGCAGGCACCGCGATTCGGGAATCGATGGAAATTATTCAGGCCAACGGCGCTGAGCTGGCCGGCGTACTGATCTCTCTGGATCGTCAGGAACGCGGACGCGGCGAAATCTCCGCGATTCAGGAAGTTGAGCGCGACTACGGCTGTAAAGTAATTTCCATCGTGACGCTGAAAGACCTGATTAGCTATCTGGAAGAGAAGCCGGAAATGGCTGAACACCTGACTGCCGTTCGCGCCTATCGCGAAGCGTACGGCGTATAAACATCTGCCCGGCAGGCAACGGTCTGTCGGGTCGATTGCTGGCAAAACGGCCAGCCGAGGCGAGAAGAGCGCCTGGGTATCAATGCGGATAATGCCGGGCATTCCTGCGGGAAGAGATGCAGCCCTTCGGGCTGCACAGAGACCGGCGAGAATTATTTCAGCTGGGCGGCGACCAGCGGCCAGCGGGCGTCAAAATCGTCCGTCGGGCGATATTTAAACTCGCTGCGCACAAAGCGCGATAGCATCCCTTCGCAGAATGCCAATAGCTGGCTGGCCAGCAGGGCTTCATCGACGGTATAGCCTTCGCCTTCGCGCATTTTCTTTTCACGCAACACCTGACGCAGCTGAACTTCAATGCGCTCGAACAGCTGATTGATGCGGTCCTGAAGCCGGTCCTGTTCAAACATCAGCGCATGGCCGGTCAGAATTCTTGTCAGCCCAGGATTACGCTCGCCAAACCCAAGAATCAACAGCACAATCAGACGCAGGCGCGCTGAGGTGTCTTTTTCATCTTTTAAAATCAAATTGATGCGCGTAATCAGGCTGTCTTCGATAAATTCAATCAGGCTGTCAAACATGCGGGTCTTGCTCGGGAAGTGCCGATACAGAGCCGCTTCGGATACGCCAACGGACGCCGCCAGTTTCGCTGTGGTAATGCGCTGACTTCCATCGCTGGATTCAAGCATTAGCGCCAGAGATTGAAGTATTTCTTCGCGACGATTCCTTTTCGCAGTTTGTTTTTCTGCCATGTTTTAAAATACCCCTGAAAAAAAGCACTTGTCAGGCAGGCACCCACAAAGCGACCGCAAGCTGTTGCCTGCGGTGATGTTATTGCATTAGTGCGCTTTGCGATGCTGGTTCCACTTCATCCTTCAGGCAGCCCTTTTGCCGGCAGCGCCCCGAAAGAGTTTTGTCTATCGCCGGGCTTATTGACGCCCTGAGTGACCGAAGCCGCCTTCGCCGCGATCGGTGGCGTCAAAATCTTCCACCAGGTTAAATTCTGCCTGCACAACGGGCACAAACACCATTTGCGCGATACGCTCGCCGGGTTCGATGCTGAAGCTCTGCTGGCTGCGGTTCCAGACGGAAACCATCAGCTGGCCCTGATAGTCAGAATCAATCAGACCGACCAGGTTACCCAGTACGACGCCGTGCTTATGGCCCAGTCCGGAGCGCGGGAGAATCACCGCCGCCAGAGAGGGATCGGCAATATGAATCGCCAGACCGGTTGGCACGAGGGTCGTTGCGCCAGGAGCCAGCTCTACGGCGTCATCGAGACAGGCTCGCAGGTCAAGTCCGGCGGAGCCGGAGGTGGCATAGGTCGGCAGCGGAAATTGCTGACCAACACGCGGGTCCAGAATCTTAACGTCGATTTTTTTCATCATAACGGGTAACGATCTCGTCGAGTAATAATTGGCCCAGGAGTTCCTTGCGCTCAAGTGGTAAGCGCTTATCTCCCTCCTGCCAGAAAAGGTGTAATGCATTGCTGTCGCTGTTAAATCCCTGATTTGGCTGAGAAACATCATTGGCGCAAATCAGATCAAGATTTTTGCGGGCTCGCTTTTGCCGTGCGTATTCTTCCACATTATTTGTTTCGGCGGCAAACCCAACGACGTAAGGGCGGTTGGCCTTAAGCGCGGCGACCCCTGCGACGATATCCGGATTTTTAACCATTTTCAGGGTTAATTCATCACCTTGTTTTTTGATTTTTTCTTCGGCGATGGCGACCGCACGGTAGTCAGCGACCGCCGCACAGCCAATAAAAATATGCTGCTGAGGCGCGCTGTTTTGCACCGCGGCTTCCATTTCCAGCGCGGTGGTGACATCAATTCTGTGTACAAACGGCGGCGTAGGCAGCGAAACCGGGCCGCTCACCAGCGTGACGTTCGCCCCGCGGCGCGCGGCGGCGGCGGCAATCGCGAAGCCCATCTTACCAGAACTGTGATTGGTGATATAACGCACCGGATCCAGCGGCTCGCGGGTGGGGCCCGCGGTAATCATGATGTTCAGATGTTGCAAATCTTTGACAGGCGAGAAATGCTGCGCGGCCATATCCACAATGGTCAGCGGGTCCAGCATCCGCCCCGGGCCAACATCGCCGCAGGCCTGGCTGCCGCTGTCCGGGCCCCAGACCAGCAGACCGCGGGCGGCAATGACGTCCAGATTATGCTGAGTGGCGGCGGCGCGATACATCTGCTGATTCATGGCGGGCACGACGGCGACCGGCGAGGGCGTAGCGAGACAAATCGTCGAAACGAGATCGTTGGCCATCCCTGCCGCGACGCGAGCGATTAGGTCGGCGGTGGCGGGGGCGAGAATGACCAGGTCGGCCCATTTCCCCAGCTCAATATGGCCCATCGCCGCTTCGGCGGCCGGGTCGAGCAGGCTGTCGGAAACCGGATAACCGGATACCGCCTGTAGACTTAATGGCGTAATGAAGGCTTTTGCGGCTTCCGTCATGGCGACGCGGACATCCGCGCCGCGGTCACGCAGGCGGCGCACCAGTTCCGGCGTTTTATAGGCAGCAATGCCGCCGCTCACGCCAAGAACGATCTTTTTACCAGCCAGACTCATCATGATTTTTTCCTGTTGCGGTACACCAGAATTCGCGCATCTTATCACAATCCTGACGGCATCGTGTGCCTCGCGGAGATACACTTTGCGAGGCGCTACGCAGGGATAAAACTTGCGTCTCGGCGGCGCAAAAAGGCTGTGCCAGGATAGCGCGCAGTGGGAAGGAGATGCCGCGATGGAAATACAAGAATCCCTCATGCCGAGGGAAAAGATGCAGCGCTACGGTATCGAAGTTTTGTCGGATATTGAGCTGTTGGCGCTATTTTTACGTACCGGTACCCGCACGCAGGACGTGATGACATTTTCGCGGGAGCTGCTACAGCGTTTTGGCTCGCTGTACGGCCTGCTATCGGCGGAGGAGTCGCAGTTTGCAGAGGTGGAAGGCATTGGTCTGGCGAAATATGCGCAGCTAAAAGGGATTGCTGAACTGGCGCGACGCTATTTTAGCCTGCGAATGACGGAAGAACCCTCGCTGGTTACCCCGTCGATGACGCGGGAATTTCTGCAAAGCCAGCTGGCCGACGAAGAGCGTGAGATCTTCATGGTGATCTTTTTAGATAATCAGAACCGGGTATTGAAACATAGCCGCCTTTTTTCTGGTACTCTTAGCCACGTTGAGGTGCATCCGCGAGAAATCGTACGCGAAGCCATCAAAGTGAACGCCGCCGCGGTGATCCTGGCACATAATCATCCATCCGGTAGTCCTGAGCCGAGCAAGGCCGACAGGTTGATTACCGAAAGAGTGATAAAATGTTGTCGATTCATGGATATACGTGTGCTGGATCACCTTGTTATTGGCCGCGGAGCGTACGTATCTTTTGCTGAACGCGGCTGGATTTAGCCCCGATCGCGCGATCCATCGGGATCTTTGTCTGTTCGGGACTTGAGCACATCGCCGAGTCAGCGTATACTACGCCACCTTTGAGAATCTCGGGTTTGGCATTTGGGCCTGGCAATCGAGAGTTCGCTTAGAACTGCGATGACCGGGCTGTAAAGCCTGACGAGGCGCCAATACCCCATACGAAGCTCGAGCTAATTTGATTTTTGGAGAATAGACATGTCCCGAGTCTGCCAAGTTACTGGCAAGCGTCCGGTGACCGGTAACAACCGTTCCCACGCACTGAACGCGACTAAACGCCGTTTCCTGCCGAACCTGCACTCTCACCGTTTCTGGGTTGAGAGCGAGAAGCGTTTTGTCACCCTGCGCGTATCTGCTAAAGGTATGCGTGTTATTGATAAGAAAGGCATCGATACAGTTCTGTCCGAACTGCGTGCCCGTGGCGAAAAGTACTAAGTACTTAGAGGAAATAAGTCATGGCTAAAGGTATTCGTGAGAAAATCAAGCTGGTTTCTTCTGCTGGTACTGGTCACTTCTATACCACCACGAAGAACAAACGTACTAAGCCGGAAAAACTGGAACTGAAAAAGTTCGATCCAGTTGTCCGTCAGCACGTTTTATACAAAGAAGCTAAAATCAAATAATTTTAGATTCCTTGTAAAGAAAAACCCCGCCTCGGCGGGGTTTTTTGTTATCAAGACTACGCTACCGTCTACACCGTTGGCGCTGGCGAACGTTTACCCCCTGCGCCAGGCGGAAGAGCATGCTGAACAATAATTGCCCTGAACCTCGTCGCTGAACGCGGTAAGATAGTGCATCCTGCCGTTTTTGTTCGAGAAAAGAATGCCTGAATTACCTGAAGTAGAAACCAGCCGCCGCGGCATTGAGCCGCACCTGGTGGGAGCCACCATCCTGCACGCCGTTGTGCGCAACGGGCGCCTGCGCTGGCCCGTTTCTGAAGAGATCTATCGTCTGAGCGACGTTCCGGTGCTCAGCGTACGCCGCCGCGCTAAATATCTGCTGCTGGAACTGCCCGACGGCTGGATTATCGTCCACCTTGGGATGTCGGGAAGCCTGCGTATCCTGAGCGAAGAGCTGCCCGCGGAAAAACACGATCACGTGGACCTGGTGATGAGTAACGGCAAGGTGCTGCGCTATACCGACCCGCGTCGTTTTGGCGCCTGGCTGTGGACCAAAACGCTGGAGGGGCATCCGGTGCTGGCGCATCTGGGGCCGGAGCCGCTGAGCGATGAGTTCAACGCCGATTATCTGCAGGCGAAGTGCGCGAAGAAAAAAACCGCGATTAAGCCCTGGCTAATGGATAACAAGCTGGTGGTCGGGGTGGGCAATATCTACGCCAGCGAATCGCTCTTTTCGGCGGGCATTCACCCCGACAGGCTGGCTTCTTCGCTGTCGCGCGAGGAGTGCGAGCAGCTGGTGAAAGTGATTAAGCTGGTCCTGCTGCGATCCATCGAACAGGGCGGGACGACGCTGAAAGATTTCCTGCAAAGCGACGGTAAACCGGGCTACTTTGCCCAGGAGCTGCAGGTGTATGGCCGCAAGGGCGAGCCGTGCCGCATTTGCGGGACGCCGGTTATCGGCAGTAAACACGCCCAGCGGGCGACGTTTTATTGCCGCCAGTGTCAGAAGTAAAGTGCGGGGGTTGCCGTGAACCCGGCTTGCGCTGCGCTTAGCCGGGCTACAGGGCTGCGCTTGGTCCGGTAGCCCGGACAGATGCGCAGCATCGCCTGCGGGAAGAGCCCCGATGGCGCAGGATTACAGCTTCCTCAGCAGCGCCTGGTGAACGTTTGCCGGCAGAAAGTGAGAGACATCGCCCTGGTGGCGCGCCACTTCTTTCACCAGCGAAGAGGAGATAAACGACCACTCTTTGCACGGCATCAGAAACACGCTCTCCAGCGTCGGCATCAAATGACGGTTCATATGCGCCAGCTGCATCTCATATTCAAAATCCGCCACCGCCCGCAGGCCGCGAATTAAAATATTCGCCTGCTGCGCGCGGGCAAAATTGGCCATTAAATCGCTGAAGCCAATAACCTCAACGTTGACCAGATGCGCCGTTGCCTGGGTGGCCAGCGCGATGCGCTCGTCGAGAGTGAACATCGGCTTTTTGCTCGGGCTGGCGGCGATAGCCAGCAGCACCTTATCGAACATGCTGGCCGCGCGGGTGACGATATCGATATGGCCGTTGGTGATAGGGTCGAAGGTTCCCGGATAGATCGCTTTTGTGCTCATAATGACACTTTCTCCGAGTAGCCGCGGCTCAGGGCCCACAGCTCGGTGTATTTATTAAACGTGTATTGCGCGTTGACCACCGCCAGCAGCCAACCTTGTTTCCCATCCAGAATGCCCCCGCGCAGCAGCAGCGTTTTCACAAAGGCGCCCAGCGTATGGCCGAAGATAGCGGCCAGCGAGGTCTTTTTGCCTCTCTGATGGCGCTCCTGCGCCCAGGCGGCGGCGTAGGCCAGCTGCTTTTGCTGAAAGCCGGAGAAATCACGGCAGGTCAGATGCAGCAGGTCGCCCGCGAGTTCGATAACCCGCGCGCCCTGGGCGTCGAGAGATTCGTGGACCAGATTATCGTTATAGCGGTAACGGTCGCGTTCGTACAGGCGCATCACGCGGTCGGGGTACCAGCCGCTGTGGCGCATAAAGCGGCCAAGGAAATAGTTGCGCCGGGCGATGCTGTATATCGCGCCGGTTTGCGGCGCGGCCAGCACGCTGCGGATAGACTGCGCAAGCTCCGGAGTGACGCGCTCGTCGGTATCGATCATCAGCACGTAGTCGCCGGTGGCGTAGGCCTGGGCGCGCTGGCGCTGAATACCGTAGCCCTGCCAGTCGCGATCGACATGCACCTGAACGCCCTGGCTGCGGGCGAGTTCGACGGTGTTGTCGCTGCTGCCGGAATCCAGCAGCACTATCTCATCGGCCCAACTTACCGACGCCAGACAATCAGGCAGCAGATCCGCCGCGTTTTTGGCAATCATCACGACCGAGAGTCGAGGCGACATTAGTGGCTCCGCTGCGGCAGATAGGGTTGCAATAACTGTAGCAGACGGGAAAGCGCGCCCTGGTTTTGGTGCAGAACTTCCACCGCATGGCGACCGTACCACAGACGGTAATCTTCATCGGTCAGCAGGTTAGACACCTGCGTTACCAGCGAGTCGGCGTCGGTGACGGTAATCAGTCCATCGTCCTGCTGCAGCTTGGCGCAGATATCTTTGAAGTTGAACGTGTGCGGACCCATCAGTACCGGTATCGCATGGGCGGCGGGCTCCAGCGGGTTATGGCCGCCGCGCTCCACCAGGCTACCGCCGACAAACGCGAGGTCGGCAATACCGTACAGCAGCATCAGCTCGCCCATGGTATCGCCAATCACCACCTGGGTACTGTTCGACGGGATTTCGCCGGTGCTGCGCAGGGTGTAGCTCATTCCCGCTTTCTGCACCATCTCGCGGGCGTCGCCGAAGCGCTCCGGATGGCGCGGGACAAGGATCAGCAGCAGGTTGGGGAAACGCTCCAGCAGCTGCTTATGCGCCTGAAGAATAATTTGTTCTTCGCCGTCGTGGGTGCTGGTGGCAATCCATACCTGGCGGTGCGGCGCCCACTGGCGGCGCAGGGTGATGGCGCGAGCCGCCAGCTCCGGCGTGACCGAAATATCAAACTTCAGGCTGCCGGTGACCGCCAGCTGATTGCGTTTCAGGCCAAGAGCGATAAAGCGGCTGGCGTCTTCTTCATTCTGCGCGGCGATAAGGGTAATGCGGCTCAGCAGCCGACGCATAAATTTCCCCAGTTTGGCATAGCCTTTCGCCGAGCGTTCGGAGAGGCGGGCGTTGGCGATTACCAGCGGGATTTTACGCTTATGCAGCGTGGCGACCATGTTCGGCCAGAGTTCGGTTTCCATGACGATAACCAGCTTCGGTTGAACGGTATTGAAGAAGCGGTTCATCGCGCCGGGCAGATCGTAAGGCAGATAGACGTGATGCACGTCTTTGCCGAAAGCGGACATCGCGCGTTCAGAGCCGGTTGGCGTCATGGTGGTGACGGTGATCGGCAGATAGGGGTAACGGTGGCGTAGCGCGCGCACCAGCGGAATCGCCGCCAGCGTTTCACCTACGGAAACGGAATGCAGCAGGATGCCACCCGGTTCTACCTTGTTCTGGCAGAAGCCATAACGTTCCTTCCAGCGTTTACGATAGGCAGGGGCCTTACGGCTGCGTAACAGCAGTCGCAGCCACACCAGCGGCTGAATGAGGTAAAGTAGGGCGGTATAAAGCAATTCCAAGCGATTTATCCGTATTTATGTTTTTGCGGGCAAATTCTAAGCATTTAACCCGCGTAAAGCTATCTCTTTGGCGGAAACTAAGGGATTCAGTATTAAGCCGCGTCGCGATAGCGCTTGATGCGCAGATAGCGGCGTCCAAGACGCCAGCGCAGACGGAACGTACGGGCGTTTTTCCAGATCAGGCGCCAGATACCGCGGTCAAAGAACTCTTTAATGATAATATGCTTTTTTGACTCATCTTTCATGCTATCGAAGGTATGAATAATCCCCAGCCCCTCTTTGGCGATCTGCCAGCGGCAGGCGGAAATATCGCGAACCTTGTCCGGATAGCGCTGGTTGATGGCGTCCAGCATCTCAAGAATCTTCATATAGTGGCGCGCTGAACGCATCAGCGTGTCGTCGTTGTCCGGCTTATGCGACACCGATTCCGAGTGAATATAGTAATCGTAGAACTGTTCGCTGGTGTACTGCACGCGTTCTGCCGCCAGCAGCACTTCGGTGGTCCAGGGAATATCCTGATGGCGCAGGCCAGGCTCAAAGTGGAAGCGGTGGCTGGCGATAAACTCCCGGCGGTAGATATTCAGCCAGGTGACATGCAGGAACTTACGAGAATCCAGCGCCTGCTTTAACCAGACGTGGCCGGGCAAAACGCCGGTCGACTGTAGCCGGTCCAGCGGGAAAATAGGATGGATATCTTTTTTCGTCTCGTAGACGTAGCGGCCGTTGCAGGTGGCGACGTCTAGATTGCCCTTTTCCGCCATCTCCAGAAGCGTACGGTACATGCCCGGGTAAAGCTTATCGTCGATATCCGGGAAGGTCAGGTACTTACCCGTCGCCGCGGCGAGGCCGGTATTGCGCGCCACCGACACGCCCTGGTTTTCCTGCTCCAGCACGAGCACGTTTTGCAGGCGGTCTTTCCACTGGTCGATAACCGCAAGGCTGCCGTCCGTCGACCCGTCGTTCACCAGGATCAGTTCATAGCTTTCCAGCTGCTGTTGCTCAAGGCACTCAAAGAATTGCGCAAGGAATTTTTCGCCGTTATAGACGGCGGCTACGATGCTTAGTAAAGGCGTTTGACTCATAACTCATTCGATCCTGGTTGAATAACGGCGTCAGGCGCTGCGCAGCTGACGATACTGCTGACAAATCGATGCCACGCTGAACTTCTCCAGCGCCGCTGCGTCGATGGCCGGCGGGCTATGGTAAATGCTTTGCATCGTCTGAGCCAGCGCCGGGCTGTTGAGATCCGCCAGGCCACGCGACAGCTCGCCGGTGAGGATCTCGGTCACGCCGCCCGGGCAGCGGGTGCTGGCGACCGGCGTATCCAGCAGCAGCGCCTCAACCACCACGTTGCCAAAGCCTTCGCTATCGGAGCTGAGGACCAGCATCCGCGCGCCTTTAATCCACGGCAGCGGGTTTTTCTGGAAGCCCTTAAACAGGACGCGATCGGCAACCTGTAGCTGCTGCGCCAGCTGGCGCAGGCGCTGTTCTTGTTCCGGTTTTCCCTGCCCCAGCAGCACCAGCGGCGCATCGATACCGCTTTGCGCATAGGCCTCAATCAGGCGGTCGTGGCGTTTACCGGGATGAAAGCGGCCCACGTGGATAATATAGTCGCCGTCGGGGCGCTGGCTGGGTTCTTCAGCCGCGGCGCGCAGAGCGGGGATATCAAACGGGTTATAGATGGTTTTCAGCTGGGCCGGGCGAATGGCGAACTGCTCGACCAGGTCTTGACCTACCGCATCGGAGACGGCGACGACGTTGCGTCCCCGGTAAACGCGCCCGATTTTCTGCTGTTTCAGCCAGCGGTCAAAACCGCTGCGGTGTCCGAGATAGGACGCGGAGAACACGCCGTGCAGGCAAAACCAGACGTTGCGCCCGTTCAGCAGGCGGCTGCGGGAGACAATGCGGTCGGTTTTATGCAGATTCGAGAGCACCAGATCGAAACGGCCCTGCTGTTCTGCTTTCTCGATTGCCGCATCAAGCTGGCGCGCGCGCCGGGACAGCTCCGTCAGCTTGCGCCACGGCTTGCGGCAGCGATCGGCGATGACCTGATAATCCAGCCCTTCCGGCAGCGGATAATCGCAGACGTCGCGCAGGGAAAAAAGTGATACCTGTTCACCCTGGCTAAGAAAATGCGCTGCCAGCGTCAGCACGACTTTTTCCGCGCCGCCGCCGGGCAGGCCGTCGATAACAAACAGTATGCGCATCGTTATTTCACCAAATCCTGATAGAGGGAGAGCAGCTGCGCCGAGAGACGTTCGCTGGTGCAGGTCATGATGCGCTCGCGGGCGCGTTCGCCTTGCGCAGAGCCTAACGCCCGGGCGGGCAGGGCGCTAACCGACTCCTGCAGGGCCGGGATATCCAGCGCATCGCAAACGTAGCCATTGCTGCCCTGAACAATAAACTCCGCGCCGCCGCAGCCGGTAGTCGTAATCACCGGCAGGCCGCAGGCCATCGCTTCGAGAATGACGTTGGGAAACGGATCGTACAGCGTCGGCAGCAGCAGGCCGTCGGCCATCTGATAGAACGGCAGGGTTTCCGACTGCATGCCGAAGAAGCGCACCCGCTCCTCGCAGTTCAGCGTTTTCGCCAGCTGCTGATAGCGGCCCTGCTCTTTATCTTTGCCCACCACCAGCAGGTAGCGGTTGGTCGGGGCGATGGCGCGGATCGCCGCATCCAGCCCCTTGCGCTCAAAGCCGGAGCCGACGTAGATCAGGCAGGTCGCCTGGATCGGCAGATTCCATTTGGCGCGCAGCGCGACAAAGGCTTCTTCCGTCGGCGGCAGAAAACGCTGGTTATCGATAGCGTTATAGATAACGTGGATTTTTTCCGCCGGCAGGCCGAAGTCTTCAATAATCTCGCGTTTAATCATCTCCGCGTTGCAGATAACGCCGCGCAGGTGCGCGTCCTGGTACATGTCGCGCTCGGCCTGCATCACATAGCGATGGTAGCGGTCGGCAAACAGCAGGCGGCTTTTCCAGCCGGGCAAAATGCGCGAGCGCTGCTGCAGCCAGCGGCGGTGCACGCCGTCTCCGGCGCGGTACAGGTCGCAGCCGGGGATACGCTCGTGGCTTTGCACCAGATCGAAGGCTTCGCGCTGCCACAGCTGGCGGGCGGCGTCGGCAAATCCTCGCTCGCGGCTGATCCGCCCCCATTTGCGCGGATTGCAGATGTGGATGTTCCACTCGGGCTTCACCGGCCCCTGCCATTCGCGGGTGATGACGTTCAGTTCAAGATCGCTGTCGTCGAGGGCTTCCAGCGCGCGGGAGACAAAGCGCTCCGCGCCGCCGTCCGGGCGATACTTCTGGCGTACCAGAGCCAGCCTGAATTTACTCATGCCAGTACCTTTTTCGCCGCCGCGATAACCGCGTCGGTGGGGATTAAATCGAGAAAGCGTTCGTTGGTGTTGGTATCAATGTCGTCAGGATCGGGAATCGCTCCGAAATCACCCGCCCAAATCACCTCGCCCTGCGCCTGCCATGGACGCCAGAAGGTGAGCTTGGAGGGGCCGAATAGCGCCACCAGCGGCGTACCGAGCGCGGCGGCCATATGCATCGGCACGGAGTCGACGCCGATAAACAGGCGGGCATGGTCGATGACGGACGCCAGCTGGCGCAGGGTGAGCAGCCCGGCGAGGGAGTGCAGGCGAGCATTGGGGCAGCCGGCCATAATGGTGTCGATCATCTGCTTCTCTCTGGCGTCAGGGCCGGAGGTCAGCACGACCGGGTAGCCTGCTTCAGAAAGCGCGTTTATCAGGGCGCTCATCCGCCCTTCGCGCCAGCACTTAAAGAACCAGCGGGAGGTGGGCTGAATGACGATATAGTTATCCTGAAATCCTACCGGCAGCAGCGCGCGGCTGGCGCGCCAGTCCTGCTCGCTGTAGCCCATCGTCGCCGGCGCGTCAGCAATATCCAGCCCAAGCGGCGCCAGAATCGACAGATTCTGCTGCACGGTATGCAGCTGGTTATGCCGCTCGGTTGAGGCGAGGGCGGTATGGCAAAAACGCCAGGCCGGGTGGCGACGCTTCGGAAAGTCAAAGCCGATACGGATGGCCGCCCCGGTCAGTTTGGTGATGATCGCGCTGGGCCACTGATCGGCAAGATTGAGCACCATATCGTAGCGCTGCTGGCGGAGCGTGCGAATCAGCCGCCACTCCATCTTCAGCTGATGGCCGGTGCCCTGTTTTTTCCAGCGCCGGTCAATGCCGTAAATGTGGCGGATATCCGTATTCGCTGCGAGCATATCCCGGGTTTCTTCATAAAGCAGCACATCCACGCTGGCGGCGGGATATTGCTGCTTAAGTGCGTGAATAAGCGGCGTTATCAATAACATATCGCCATGATGGCGAAGCTTAATAACCAGGATTCGCGCCGGGTTCACGCGGCCGGAAGTGCGGGTTTCAGGCGTCATTCTCTATTCTTCATTCAGGGGCAGGGCTCCGATTCTAGGGGATCAGATAGATTGAGAGAAGCCTTGTCTTGCTCTACCATGACCCGATACGTATGGCCTGAGGACGTTTTCGTGCACAAACCCGCATTTCTCATCACGATTGATACAGAGGGTGATAACCTCTGGCAAAAACATGACAGCATCACCACCGAGAATGCGCGCTATCTACCGCGTTTTCAGCAGCTTTGCGAAAAGTATGGTTTTAAACCGGTCTGGTTGACCAACTATGAAATGGCCATCGACCCGGTTTATATCGAATTTGCCAAAGATGCGATCGCCCGGGGAACCGCGGAAATCGGTATGCATCTCCACGCGTGGAACAGCCCGCCGACCGATCCGCTCACCGATGACGACTGGCGACATAAACCGTATTTGATCGAGTACAGCGATGCGGCGATGCGGGCAAAAGTCGACTATATGACCTGTCTGCTGGAGGACACCTTCCAGACCAAAATGGTCAGCCATCGCGCCGGTCGCTGGGCGTTTGACGAGCGCTACGCGCGTCTGCTGGTGGAGTATGGCTATCTGGTGGATTGCTCGGTTACCCCGAGGGTGAACTGGAAGACGGCGAAAGGCGCGCCGCAGGGCGACGGCGGTACCGATTACCGTCATTTCCCGCAGCACGCCTATTTTCTTGACGAGAATGATATCCGTCGTGAAGGGCAATCATCGCTGCTGGAAGTGCCGATGAGCATTCAGTACAAACATTCCGCGTGGATGAATAGCCTGAAGCAGGGCTACGATCGCCTGCGCGGCAAAGTACGCTCGCCGTCGGTACACTGGCTGCGTCCGATGGGCGGCAACGTTGAGACGATGAAAAAAGTGGTCGAACAAACGTTGACTCAGGGTAATGACTACGTCGAATATATGCTCCACTCTTCAGAGTACATGCCCGGCGGCAGCCCAACGTTTAAAAACGAGCAGGATATCGAGCGCTTATATGCCGATCTGGACGCTTTTTTCAGCTGGCTGGCGCCGCAGGTGAAGGGAATGACGTTGGCGGAGTACTACCAACAGAAACTCACACAGCGATAAAAGATCACAACCAGGTACCGTATGCGTATCGTGAAGCAGTTTACGCGGAAGAAAAATGCCTTCTTCCGCGAAATTAAGTTTAATTTAATTAACTATCGTTACAGAAATAAAAGCGCACGCCAGCCCTTTAATACCGCGAAGATTCAGCATGTTTTATTATTGCGCCTGGATGACAAAGTTGGGGATATGGTCGTAACGACCGGCTGCGCAAAGCTTTTAGCTGACCGGGGCTATAAGGTTTCGGTTCTTACCGGGCCGGTCTGTAAGCAGATGCTTGCCGGTGCGGATTTTCTTGAGCAGGTTTATTTATATCAGCCGCGGATGCCGTTAAACGCACTGCGTGCGGCAGGATTTGACGCGGTCGTTGATTTTGATGACGTGAAAACCTACGAGCGTTTTAAACTGCTGGCTGATTTACGCCCTGGCTGCGTTATCGGTTTTAATAAACAAGAATATAAGCTTTACGATCACTCCATCCCTTTTCTGGACAGCAGCAGCCATATTTCCGCGCGCTATAAAGCCGTCGCCAGGCTATTTGGTATAGAACACCCTCATTACCACTATCATCTGCCCGGCGATGCTTTTGAGCGGGAAAGAGTCAAAACACTGCTGGCTCAGCACAAGGGGAGTCAGCTCTGTATTGCCATAAACCCGTTTACCGCCTCAACGGATAAAGACTTTTGCCGTCATCAGGTTTCTGCTCTGATTGAACGCTTATATACGCTCCCTTATAAAATCAGCGTCGTGATGGTCGGGCATAGCGAGAAAATTCGTCAGCTTAATCTGGAAACGGCGCTGCATCTGCCAGATAGCAATATTAATTCAGCGGTTGAGATTGTTCGCCACTGCGATCTGGTGATTACGGCGGATACCGCCATCGTGCATATTGCTCGCGCGTTCGACAAGCCCATGGTGGCGGTTTACAACAAACGTAAACTCAAAGATACCGGTTTGCCGGGCTATACCATTTGGGCGCCGGGTTATGACAAGGCCAGACAAATTGTCTGCGAAGAGACTAACGTCGCCGACATGACCATTGACGCGGTCTGGCCGGTCATCAAAGCGCAGGTGGATGCCCTGATCGCCGCTCGCCAGCAGGCATAAAAAAGGGCCCGCTGCGGGCCCTTCTCTTAGCGTTTCGCCTTCAGGCTGCCGCTCAGCGCGATGCCCAGCGGCAGCCAAAACAGCGGCCAGCTTTCGCGAGGGTTGCTGATGATAAACATGCCCTGCGAGGCCATAAAAATCAGCGCATAGATAAAAATCGCCAGCCCGTAGCGGCCATCCTGCTGTTTACGCCATGCCTGCCATAACCCTCCGGCAATCACCGCCAGCAGCAGCGCCAGGCCGATTATGCCGCCTTTCAACAGAGCACCAAGATAGACGCTGTGGGTGGTAGTGATATGCTCGCCGCTGTAGTTGGTAAAGTTCAGCTCGTAGTCAAAGCCCCGACCCAGCCACGGCTGGCTGGCCACTTCCTGGAGCGTATGGTGCCAGATACTCAAGCGCAATCCGCTTTGGGTGCCCAGCTCTTCAAAGCGCGCCAGCAGCAGGTCTCCCGTTGGCGTAAAGAAGAAAAGCGCGCCCAGAACCAACGCTAACGCGGCGACAATCAGAAGGTTGCGGCGGGTAAAGACGTGCAGGTGCAGGGTGCAAACAAACGCCACCAGCAGCGCGATAATCGGGCCGCGGCTTTGGGTCAGAAACAGCATCACCAGCATGATAGCCATCGGCACATACAGCAGGTGGCTGCCTTTCTCCTTCAGCAGCATCGCGCAAATAAGGATACCGATACCGCAATAGCCCGCCAGGTCGATCACGTTGGTCGGGCCGGGATTCTCCGGCGAAACCAGGCGTTCCTTGAGGACCAGCGTGAAGTCGAACGCCATCGTCCAGACGGAGAGCACCGTGATCCCGGCCACGACGCTCAGCAGCGCCAGATGTCGGGTCCGGGGATGGCCAAGTAGCGTTGTCAGCAGCAGAAGATAGAAAATTAAATAGGTGCCGTGGGTCAGAGGAGAATCGATATGCTGCGGCGTCTGCCCCCAAATATTGCTCAGCGCATAGTACACGCAGAATACGACCAGCAGGCTATAAACCGGCCACCGCTGGCGGATGCTTTCCGCTATTGCCTGACGGTTGTCTTTGTTAAGCAGTGAAAGCAAAAAGAGCAAAATAGATAAATGAAGGAGGTTATTTGTCCGGGTTGATACGCAGAAAATAGCGCTAAAAAACAGAAACAAAGTGAAGAAAACGGTGTAGCCCTGTCTGGCGTAATTACTTATTTTTAAAGTACTCATCAAAAGAAACCTTTTCGAAAATCGTTTCCGGAACCGCGCTTTCTAACGAGAAGTTGACGACCCGAATATGGTTTTGTTGCAGCACGTTGGCAGCGTGCGAAAAGGACGGCATGACCAGGTCATCCACCTTATTTGCCAGCCAGGAGGGGAGTTTATCCTGTTCCGTTTCGTAGAATCGCGGCTGGTTGAAATTACTCATATCCAGCCCGCTTATCAGAATGGTTTTAAATCCCAGCCACATCAGAATTTGCAGTGCCCAGTAGACCACGGTTCCGGCATCGAAAATGCCGTGACGAATGTCGGTGCTAAAGCAAATATCCTGCCTTTGCGGATGAAAGCGTAGCGCGGGGACGCCGCGCCAGGCCTGCTGTATCGCGTTTTTGGCGACTTTGGGCTGATAAATTTTATAACAGGCGTCTTCAATTAATGCCAAACGACAGCGAAGCTCTGCGCCGTGGCGGTCGAGGATTTTGGCGATACCGTGCATGGTGGTGAAGAGCACAATGTCAGCCTGGCTAATCACCGAACGGATCACGTCCGGTTTTTTATCGTAAAACTCCATATCCACGATGGTATAGAGCGAAAATTTAATTTTATCAGAGAGATGCCAGGCGCCGTTCACCCCCATCACCGGAATACTTTTCGGCAGCAGCGTAAAATCGATGCGGCGCGTAGAGGGGCCGGTGGCGGTCAGCAGCACCTCGCCCTGAGCGCTATCCTTCAGTTCGCTGAGATTGACCAGCGGAACCGCTTTCCCTTTGTATTTCAGGGTGCGGATTTCGCCGCTCGCCGCGCGCGTGATATGGGTAAACGGCCAGAGATTTTCGTTATGGCGAAAGGCGCGTCGATGCGTGTAGCGATAGATCTGCTTAAATAATGAACCCATTAAGCCAGTTCCTGAGATTTCAACAGTTGCCGAACCCGGGACGCGGGAATATCGCCCGTGCTGCTGCCGCTTTCCGGGCGCACCACGTGCTGATTTTTACCGTAGCCGCCAATCAGCCCCGGATCGGTCGGGCCGTACAGCGTGAAGTTCGGTTTATCGAGCGCGGCGGTGAGATGGCTCAGCCCCGTGTCGACGGAAACGACCCCGCGCGCGCCGGCCAGCACCTGGGCTACCTGCTCCAGGCTCATGCGCGGCAGGACGTCGACAAAATCGTGCCCTTCCGCCAGGCGTCCGGCCCGCGCCTCTTCATGGGGGGCGCCCCACGGCAGTTTGATGCGTACGCCGCTGTCGGCAAGCAGGGCGATAAGCGCCCGCCAGTTCTCTTCCGGCCAGTGTTTATCATCGCGCGTTGTGGCGTGGAGGAACACCAGATACGGCGCAGCGGACGGGTCAGCCTGACGCAAAAAATGGCGGGCGATCGCGTAGTCGCCCTGGGTTTCCGGCTTCGCGTAGCCGAGGCTTTTCGCGAACAGCTCGCGGGTGCGCTCAACGGCGTGCTGCTGTTTAGCGATATGGTGACGACGGTTGTAAAACAGGCTCGCCAGCGGCTCGCGGGCGGTCTGCCAGTCCATACCGTGCTTCACGCCGCGGGCCAGTCGGGTGACCAGCGCGGCGCTCTTCACCAGCCCCTGGGCATCGATGATAGCGTCGTACTTTTCCGCGCGCACGGCCTCGCGGAACGCCTTGCGCTCGGCTTTGATCGGCGCGGAAAACCACGCCTTGCGCCAGCGGCGAATCGCCACCGGGATGACCCGGTCGACGCTCTCATGCCAGGAAGGGATCTGCGCGAAGCCTTCTTCAACCACCCAGTCGAAACGAATGCCGGGAAAGGCCAGCGCGGCGTCGCTCAGCGCGGGCAGCGTGTGCAGCACGTCGCCCATGGACGAGGTTTTTACGATCAGTACCCGCATCCGTCAGGCTTCCTCTTGTTCCGTTTTTTCCAGCAGCAGGTCGTTTAATTCTTCCAGTACGCGCTGCGGCGTAATGTCGATCAAACTCTGATGATAGCCTTCGGCGGCGTCGCCTTTACGCACTTTGTGGTAGCCGCTGATCAGGCGGATCACGCGCGCTTTGTGCGACAGCGGTGGAGTGAAGTCCGGGCTGCTGGGCCCGTAGAGCGCCACCAGCGGACGGTCCAGCGCCGCGGCGACGTGCATCAGGCCGGAATCGTTGCTGACCACCGCTTTACAGGCGGCGATCAGAATAACGGCCTGCTCAAGCTGGGTTTCGCCGGCCAGATTGCGGCACCATGCCTGCTGTTCGGTCGTGAGCGCGGCGAGGATTTCATTGCCCGCTTCGTGGTCTTTCGCGGAGCCAAACAGTACGATCTGAAAGCCTTCGTCGATCAGCTGTTTCGCCAGCTCGGCGTAGTGATAGTGCGGCCAGCGTTTTGCCGGGCCGAACTCTGCGCCGGGGCAGAAGCCGATAATCGGGCGCTCGGCTGAGAGATTAAACGCGCTGCAGGCCTGCGATTTTTCGCCTTCATGCACCTGCAGCTGCGGCCAGAGCAGCGGCTGCGGCAGATCTTTCGCGCAGCGCATCACGCCTTTGTCGTAGGCCAGACCGACGTAGCGTTCGACCATCAGCGGCCAGGCGTCTTTATCCAGCTTACGGGCGTCGTTCAGCAGGCCGTAGCGCATTTCGCCGAGCCAGCCTGTGCGATGCGGTATTCCCGCAAAGAACGGCACGAGGGCCGATTTAAACGAGTTGGGCAGCACGAAAGCGCGATCGTAGCGACGTTCGCGCAGGCTGTGCCCAAGCTTACGCCGTTCACCGATTTCCAGCGCGCCGTGGCCGAGCGGCATCGGGATCGCTTCGTTGACTTCCGGCATGCGCGATAGCAGCGGACGGCACCATGCGGGCGCCATCACGTCGATTATCGCCTGGGGATAGCGCGCCCTGAGCGTACGGTAAAGACTTTGCGACATCATCATGTCGCCCACCCATGACGGGCCAACCACCAATATTTTCATTCATTCCATCCTTCAAGCTGTCTCTGCGTTGGCTGCCTGCGTTCCCTCCGGTCACTGACTTTAGTCAGCTCCCGGAGAATCACTGAGTTGCCGCCTTGATACCGCTCGAATGATTTTATGAATTCGCATGATTGTCGCGATTGAGCCAGGCCATATATTCCGTTACGCCTTCGGCAACGGTCTTAAACGGTTTATCGTAGCCCGCTGCGCGCAGGTTAGTCAGATCCGCCTGAGTAAACGCCTGATAGCGGCCTTTGAGTTTATCCGGGAACGGAATGTACTCGATGCTGCCTTTCTGGTGATAAGCCAGCGTTGCGTCTGCAACGGCCTGGAAAGACTCCGCGCGCCCGGTGCCGAGGTTGAAGATGCCGGAAACGCCGTTTTCCCAGAACCACAGGTTCACCGCCGCGACGTCGCCGACGTAGACGAAGTCGCGCTTGAAGCCGTCGCTGCCTTCGAACAGTTTCGGACTTTCGCCATTATTCAGCTGGGTGTTCAGATGGAAAGCGACGCTGGCCATGCTGCCTTTATGGCCTTCGCGCGGCCCGTAGACGTTGAAATAGCGGAAGCCGACAATCTGCGAGTTCGCTTCCGGCAGGATCTGACGGACGTATTCATCAAACAGAAACTTGGAGTAGCCGTAAACGTTGAGCGGCTGCTCGTATTCGCGGGATTCAATAAAGTCGCTGGTGCGACCGCCGTAGGTCGCTGCGGAAGAGGCGTACAGGAACGGGATTTCACGCTCCAGACAGTAGTGCAGTACCTCTTTGGAATACTGATAGTTGTTATCCATCATGTACTTGCCGTCCCACTCCGTGGTGGAAGAGCAGGCGCCTTCATGGAAAATAGCGTCGATATCGCCGAACTCTTCGCCCGCCATAATCTGGATCAGAAAGTCTTCTTTATCCATGTAGTCGGCAATGTTCAAATCCACCAGATTGATGAATTTGGTCCCGTCTTTCAGATTATCTACGACCAGAATGTCGGTAATACCCTGGTCATTCAGCGCCTTAACGATATTGCTGCCGATAAAGCCTGCGCCGCCGGTAACGATGATCATAACTGTAACCTTTGAAGTTGGTAGTCCAGAGACAATCCGGACATGAATACTCCTATCATATCACTACATCGGAAAGGCTTCAGCCATTCGCCGATAAGGTAGAGAGGGACTCGTGATTTATGCTGCAAATAATTCATGCAGTAATGCATCATCTCGTATCAGCGTATAGCTTTAGGTAATATGTGCCAAATTTTGCCGAATCTGGAGAGTTGCAATGCGTGGGGATTTCTACAAACAGTTAACCAATGACCTGGATACCGCGCGCGCGGAAGGGTTGTTTAAAGAAGAACGGATTATCACTTCGGCGCAGCAGGCGGATATCACCGTCGGCGGCAGCCAGGTCATTAACTTCTGCGCCAATAACTATCTCGGCCTCGCGAACCACCCGGAACTGATTGCCGCCGCGAAAAGCGGGATGGACAGCCACGGCTTCGGCATGGCCTCCGTGCGCTTTATCTGCGGTACCCAGGACAGCCACAAAGCGCTTGAGAAGAAGCTGGCCGATTTTCTCGGTATGGAAGATGCGATTCTGTACTCCTCCTGCTTCGACGCCAACGGCGGCCTGTTTGAAACCCTGCTCGGCGCAGAGGACGCGATTATCTCCGATGCTCTGAACCACGCGTCGATCATCGACGGCGTGCGCCTGTGTAAAGCGAAGCGCTTCCGCTATGCCAACAACGATATGCAGGAGCTGGAAGCCCGTCTGAAAGAGGCGCGTGAAGCCGGCGCGCGCCATGTGCTGATCGCCACCGACGGCGTGTTCTCCATGGACGGGGTGATCGCCAACCTGAAGGGCGTCTGCGATCTGGCGGATAAATACGACGCGCTGGTGATGGTCGATGATTCGCACGCCGTGGGTTTTGTGGGTGAAAACGGCCGCGGTTCCCATGAGTACTGCGACGTGATGGGCCGCGTCGACATTATCACCGGTACGCTGGGTAAAGCGCTGGGCGGCGCGTCCGGCGGCTATACCGCCGCGCGTAAAGAAGTCGTCGAGTGGTTGCGCCAGCGCTCGCGTCCGTATCTGTTCTCCAACTCGCTGGCGCCGGCGATTGTCGCCGCATCCATCAAAGTGCTGGAGATGGTGGAAGCGGGCAGCGAGCTGCGCGATCGTCTGTGGGCTAACGCGCGCCTGTTCCGTGAAAAAATGACCGCGGCAGGGTTTACCCTTGCGGGCGCCGATCACGCCATTATCCCGGTGATGCTCGGTGAAGCCACCGTGGCGCAGCAGTTCGCGCGCGAGCTGCAAAAAGAAGGTATTTACGTCACCGGATTCTTCTACCCGGTGGTACCAAAAGGCCAGGCGCGTATCCGTACCCAGATGTCTGCGGCGCATACCCCTGAACAAATTGAACGTGCGGTGGAAGCCTTTACCCGCATCGGTAAACAACTGGGCGTCATTGCCTGAGGGTGTGAGATGAAAGCGTTATCCAAACTGAAGGCGGAAGAAGGCATCTGGATGACCGACGTACCGGAACCGGAAGTCGGCCACAACGATCTGCTGATTAAAATTCGCAAGACCGCGATTTGCGGTACCGACGTGCATATCTACAACTGGGACGAGTGGTCGCAAAAGACCATTCCGGTTCCGATGGTGGTGGGGCATGAATACGTCGGCGAAGTGGTGGGTATCGGTCAGGAAGTTCGCGGCTTTAAGCTGGGTGACCGCGTTTCCGGCGAAGGGCATATCACCTGCGGCCACTGCCGTAACTGCCGCGCCGGGCGTACGCATCTGTGCCGCAATACGACGGGCGTCGGCGTCAACCGTCCGGGCTGTTTTGCCGAATATCTGGTGATCCCGGCGTTTAACGCCTTTAAAATCCCCGACAATATCTCTGACGATCTGGCGTCGATTTTCGATCCGTTTGGCAACGCCGTGCATACCGCGCTTTCATTCGACCTCGTCGGTGAAGATGTGCTGGTTTCCGGCGCCGGCCCGATCGGCGTGATGGCCGCCGCGGTGGCGAAACACGTTGGCGCGCGCAACGTCGTGATTACCGATGTTAACGAATATCGCCTGGAGCTGGCGCGCAAAATGGGCGTCACCCGGGCGGTGAACGTGGCGAAAGAGAACCTTAACGATGTGATGGCCGAGCTGGGCATGACCGAGGGTTTCGACGTGGGTCTGGAGATGTCCGGCGCGCCGCCGGCGTTTCGCACCATGCTCGATACCATGAACCACGGCGGGCGTATTGCCATGCTGGGTATTCCGCCGTCGGATATGTCTATCGACTGGACCAAGGTGATTTTCAAGGGGCTGTTTATCAAAGGGATTTATGGTCGCGAAATGTTCGAAACCTGGTACAAGATGGCCGCGCTCATCCAGTCCGGGCTCGATCTGTCGCCGATCATCACCCATCGCTTTGGCATTGATGATTTCCAGCAGGGCTTTGACGCGATGCGCTCCGGCCAGTCTGGCAAAGTCATTCTCAGCTGGGATTAATTCCGCCCCGGTCAGGATGGTAAAAAAGCGCCCACGGGCGCTTTTTTGAGAGTTATCCTACAATTTTGTGATACTTAATCCACTCCGCACTTTTTCTAAATCGCTTTCTCGCCTATTCGTTTATACAGTCAGTTTAACCATGGTTTAACCCTATAAAGATTATGCTTAAACTTTCTGTATGCTTATTGATCTGTAATTCATCCCGCTTATTACGGGAGGTGTTACCACCGCTGCTCAGGGTGGCTGATGAATTTATCGTCGTCGATTCAGGCAGTACGGATGCTACGCTGCAGATTTGCCAACAGTTCGGTCTCTCCGTTCACCATCATCCTTATACGGCTCACGGTACGCAGATGAATTATGCGACCTCTCTGGCCCGCCACGACTGGGTGCTGTGTGTGGACAGCGATGAGATCCTTGACGACGAGGTGGTGGCGGCAATTCTGGCGCTCAAGGCCGGCGATGAGCCGGACCCCGCCTGCGCATGGCGTCTGCCGCGCTACTGGTTCGTGCTGGGTGAAGAGGTGCGCACCATTTATCCGGTATCATCGCCGGATTTCCCGGTTCGCTTGTTTAATCGCTCCGTCGCCAGGTTCAACGATCGGCCGGTAGACGATCAGGTGGTTGGCTTTACGCACTCTGCCCGGCTACCGGGATTCGTGCGCCACGATACCTTCTACTCCCTGCATGAAGTGTTTAGTAAGCTCAATAGCTACACCACGCGGCTGGTTAAACACCAGAAAATCAGGCCGTCTCTTGCGCGCGGAGCGATCAGCGCGATTGGCGCTTTCTTTAAGTGGTATCTGTTCAGCGGAGCGTGGCGAAAGGGCAAGGTTGGCGTGGTCACCGGGCTTTACGCGACCTTTTACAGCTTTCTTAAATACTTTAAAGCCTGGTATGCCCATCAGGACAAGCCGGAATCCGCGGCGGATAAGCACACGGACTCCCGGATGATTTAGTTGGTAGGCTTATCCCAGCCCTGCCACTTCAGCTGGTAATACTGCACCAGCGTGCTCTGAGTGATGCTTTCGCTCAGAATGGTAAAGAAGCGGCTGGCGTTGACCGGCTCCGGCGGACGCTTAGATTTGCACTGTTTCACGCCGCGGAACGGATTGCGCGGCGGCTGAACGGACGGCGGCGCGGTGTTCGGCGTTGAGGTATCCACCTGCGGCTCGTTGAGCAGGCTGCTCGGGCGAACCAGAGTGATATCCGGCGGCAGGTTATACACCATCTGCTGCAGCACGCGCACCGTCGTCGGGTGCGGGTGGCCGATAGCAATGGCGGAACCGTTGCGCCGCGCCAAAGCGATAGCGCGGCTGAACTGATAGCGGATATCCGCTTCGTTTTGGGTATCGTCGAGGAAAACCTTACGCTTAATCACCTTTACGCCGGTGCCCTGCGCCGCGCGCATGGCCTGGGTATTGCCGATGGTGACGCTATCGAGGAAGTAGAGATTGTAGCGCTCGAGCGCCTGCATCACCTTCTGCATGCCGAAGAGATTCGACGTCATGGCGCTGCCCATATGGTTATTCAGCCCCACGGCGTACGGAACCTTACCGTAGGCTTCGCGGATAATGCGCTCTATCTCGCTGCTGTTCATATCCGGGCGGAGGGTGTCTTTTTCCAGCGGCTGTTTGCTGAGCGGCGCCATTGGCAGGTGGATGAGCACCTCGTGGCCGAGATTATGCGCTTTGGTCGCCATTTCTCGGGCGTGGGGCGCATTAGGAAGGACGGCAACGGAGATCGTCGCTGGCAGCGCCAGCACCTGGTTTTCCGTTTGTGGACGATAGCCAAAGTCGTCGATAACAATGGAGAGTTTGCCGGCAAAAACCGGCGACGCCATAACCAGCGTACCGGTTACCGCGAGTGCAATTCTGCGAAATTGAAGCAAAACTTATCTTCCCAACCACGGCTGTGGATTGACCGCCTGACCCTGGCGGCGAATTTCGAAATAGAGCGACGGACGGCCCTGACCGCCGCTGCTGCCTACGAGAGCGATCGGCTGGCCCGCCCGGACCTGAGTGCCGACGCTGACCAGCGCGCTTTGGTTATAGCCGTAAAGACTCATGTCGCCTTTGCCGTGTTCAACGACCACCACCAGGCCATAGCCCTGCAGCCAGTCGGCGAGAATAACCCGACCATCGGCAACGGCTTTGACCTCGGTGCCTTCAGACGCAGCGATAACCATCCCCTTCCAACGTAGTTCACCTTGCAGCTGTTCGCCATAGCGATGGAGAATTGAGCCGCGAACCGGCCAGAATGCCTGGCCGCGCGGTGAGCCAAGCCCGCCGGTGCGGGACATCAGCGAGCGTTCGCTTTCGGTAGGTTTGTAGGTGGTGCCTTTACGCGAGGCTTCCTGCTGGCGATCGCGCACATCCTGCGCTTCGCGGGCTTCGCGATCCGCCCGCGCTTTGGCCGCCGCCGCCGCCTGGGCGATACGGCCGCGCAGGCGTGATTCGTTAGCCCGCATCTCGCTGAGCTGCTGCTGGCCTTGCTGAATGGAGGATTCCAGGCTGGCGAGGGTCTTTTTACGCTCGTTGCGCGCCTGCTCCAGCTTGCTCTGCTGGGCGCGCTGTTCGTACACCAGGGTTTGCTGCTGGCTCTGTTTCTCTTCCAGCATCGATTTTTGCACCGCCACGTCTTCGCGGGTTTTCTTCAACTGGGCGATGGTTTCCTGGCGCGCCTGGTTCAGATAGCCAAAGTAGGCCTGCAGGCGCTGATTACGCTGCCCCTCTTCGCCGCTGAGGATCATCTGGATGCCGGTATGCGGCCCCTGACGAAACGCGGCGTCGAGCTGCGCGGAAAGGTTACGCTCCTGCGAGGCGCGCTGACGCTCCAGCTTGGCCAGCGCGGCGTTCATTTCATCGATCTGCTTATTCAGCTGGTTCAGCGTTTCCTGGGTTTCGCGCAGCTTGCGCGCGGCGGCGGAGATGGCCTCCTCCTGCGCTTTAAGCTGGGCGACCAGGGAAGCGCGCTGCTGCTGCTGCTGCTTAATCGCCCGCTGTTTAGCGGCGATATCGGCCTGAATGGATTTAAGCTGGTCGCGATCGTCGGCGTGAGCAGATGAGGCGCACAGCAATACGCCAGCGCTAAGCGCGCTGGCGTAAAAGACGGATCGAACTGCCGTTGCGATCCATGTAGTTGAATACGTCGCCTTTCCCCTCATGGGGAAGGATTATTCCACGATGAACAGCGGCTTGCCAGTCATCTCTTGCGGGATTTCCATTCCCATCAGCGTCAGCATGGTCGGCGCGATGTCGGAAAGTTTGCCGCCGTTGACCGCTTTGACGTTTTTATCGCCAACGTAAATCAGCGGAACCGGCAGGTTGGTGTGCGCGGTGTGCGCCTGGCCGGTGGCCGGATCGCGCATCTGCTCGGCGTTGCCGTGGTCTGCGGTGATCAGCAGCTGTCCGCCAACGGATTCAACGGCTTTGCTCACCTGGTCGATGCAGTCATCCAGCGCTTCGACCGCTTTAACGGCGGCTTCCATTACGCCGGTGTGGCCAACCATATCGCCATTCGGGTAGTTACAGATGATGGTGTCGAACTGACCGCCCTTGATGGCGGCAACCAGTTTTTCGGTCAGCTCAGCGGAGCTCATTTCCGGCTGCAGATCGTAGGTGGCGACCTTCGGTGAATTGATCAGAATGCGCTCTTCGCCTTTGAACGGCTCTTCAACGCCGCCGTTGAAGAAGAAGGTCACGTGAGCGTATTTTTCAGTTTCGGAGATGCGCAGCTGGGTTTTGTCGTTCTTCGCCATCCATTCGCCGAAGGTGTTCACCAGAGATGCCGGTGGATAAGCGCAGGCGACTTTAATGTCCGCGGCGTACTCGGTCAGCATGACGAAATCGAGGTTCACCACTTTCTTACGGGCGAAGCCGTCGAAATCGGCGTTAACGAAGGCGCGGGTAATTTCGCGCGCGCGGTCGGCGCGGAAGTTCATGAAAATCAGCGCATCGCCGTCTTCCATCGCCGCATCGGCCTGGCCTTCAGCGCGAATAACGGTCGCTTTCACGAACTCATCGTTTTCATCGCGCGCATAAGCGGCCTGCAGGCCCGCAACGGCGGTATCGGCCTGGAATTCGCCTTTTGCCAGGGTCATCAGATCGTAAGCCTGCTCAACGCGGTCCCAACGGTTGTCGCGGTCCATGGCGTAGTAGCGGCCAACGATCGAGGCGACGCGGCCTTTGCCCAGCGCGGCAAATTTGTCTTCGAATTTCGCCAGCGTCTTTTCAGCGCTGCGCGGCGGAGTATCGCGGCCGTCGAGGAAGGCGTGCAGATAGATTTTATCCGCGCCGCGTTCGGCTGCCAGCTCAACCATCGCCATGATGTGGTCTTCGTGGCTGTGGACGCCGCCCGGAGACATCAGGCCCATGATATGCACGGCTTTGCCTGCGGCAACGGCTTTATCGACCGCGCCGGTCAGTACCGGGTTGGCGAAGAAGGTACGTTCTTTGATTTCAACGTCCAGGCGGGTGAGATCCTGATACACGATACGGCCCGCGCCGAGGTTGACGTGGCCCACTTCGGAGTTGCCCATTTGACGATCCGGCAGACCGACTTCCAGGCCTGAAGCATCAATCAGGGTATGCGGACGTTTCGCCCACAGTGCGTCCATAACAGGGGTTTTGGCGCTGTAAATAGCGTTATCCTGCTGGTCTTCACGGTAGCCATAGCCATCCAGAATCACCAGTACCATAGGTTTTTTAGAAACCGACATTGCGACAACCTCATGCTCAAAGACAGAAAATTTGCGTAATTTTACTACAGCTGAATCGATCAAATCACCGTAAAAGATCAAAGAAAGAGGGCGGCCAGAGCGCATTGCCGCGGCGAGAGCGGTTTTTTTTCGTGACGGGCCGCAGAAAATACATTACATCGCGCTCACTGGCTGTATTTGCCGCAATGCACAGGTATACTCCTTCCCTGGTTTTTTTATCACTTAGTCGGGAGTTGTAACCCCCCATGCAAGAAATTATGCAATTCATCAGCCGTCACCCCGTCCTGAGCATCGCGTGGGTCGCGCTGCTGGTGGCGGTGCTGTTCACCACCTTTAAAGGGCTGATGTCGAAAGTTAAAGTCATCACCCGCGGTGAAGCGACGCGCCTGATCAACAAAGAAGATGCCGTGGTTGTCGACCTGCGTCAGCGTGACGATTTCCGTAAAGGCCACATTGCGGGTTCTATTAACCTGCTGCCGAGCGATATCAAAGCAAATAACGTCGGCGAGTTGGAAAAGCACAAAGCACAACCCATTATAGTGGTAGACGGCTCAGGTATGCAGGCGCAAGAACCCGCCAGCGCGCTGAACAAAGCCGGTTTTGAAAAGGTCTTCGTACTGAAAGAAGGCATCGCTGGCTGGAGCGGCGAGAACCTTCCGCTGGTACGCGGTAAATAATTTACCCGCGTCTTTATGGCGTAGCGCGGTTTTCCCTGCGGCGGCTATTCGTCAGCGGGAAAACAACGCCTGCGGCGTAAAACTCTCGGGGGTAAAAACAGGAGTGAAGTCATGGCCAATATTGATATCTATACCAAAGCGACCTGCCCGTTCTGCGTACGTGCAAAAGCGCTGCTGAACAGCAAGGGCGTGACGTTCAACGAGTTGCCTATCGATGGCGATGCTGCGAAGCGTGAAGAGATGATTCAGCGCAGCGGTCGAACGACGGTTCCGCAGATTTTTATTGATGCGCAGCACATTGGCGGCTGTGACGACTTGTACGCGCTTGATTCACGTGGTGGACTCGATCCCCTCCTGCGCTAATTTTTGCGCTCATCCCCATTGGACGGGCGTACTTAAGGACAACACGAAAGGGTTTTACTATGTCAGAACAAAACAGCACCGAAATGACTTTCCAGATTCAGCGCATCTACACCAAAGATATTTCTTTTGAAGCGCCGAACGCGCCGCAAGTTTTCCAGAAAGATTGGCAGCCGGAAGTTAAACTTGATCTGGATACCGCTTCCAGCCAGCTGGCTGAAGGCGTGTATGAAGTGGTGCTGCGCGTGACCGTAACCGCCTCTCTGGGCGAAGAAACCGCATTCCTGTGCGAAGTACAGCAGGGCGGTATTTTCTCCATCGAAGGCATCGACGGCACCCAGATGGCGCACTGCCTCGGCGCATACTGCCCGAACATTCTGTTCCCGTACGCGCGTGAGTGCATCACCAGCCTGGTTTCCCGCGGCACCTTCCCGCAACTGAACCTTGCGCCAGTGAACTTCGATGCGCTGTTTATGAACTATCTGCAGCAGCAGGCTGGCGAAGGTGCTGAACAACATCAGGATGCCTGATGAACGCGCTTAACGCTGCAATGACTGTGATCGGTGCCGGCTCTTACGGCACCGCTCTTGCCATCACCCTGGCAAGAAATGGCCACCACGTTGTGCTGTGGGGCCATGACCCGAAACATATTGCGACGCTGCAGCACGACCGCTGCAACGCCGCATTTCTTCCTGACGTTCCTTTCCCCGACACGCTGCATCTGGAAAGCGATCTGGCGACCGCGCTGGCGGCCAGCCGCGATATCCTCGTCGTCGTGCCGAGCCACGTTTTCGGCCAGGTGCTGCGGCAGATTAAACCGCTGATGCGCCCCGACGCTCGCCTGGTATGGGCGACGAAAGGTCTGGAAGCGGAAACCGGGCGCCTGCTGCAGGACGTGGCCCGTGAAGCGCTGGGCGACGCTATCCCCCTGGCGGTGATTTCCGGCCCGACCTTCGCGAAAGAGCTGGCGGCAGGCCTGCCGACGGCGATCTCGCTGGCGTCGACGGATCCGCAGTTCGCTGACGATTTGCAAAGCCTGCTGCACTGCGGCAAGAGCTTCCGCGTCTATATCAACCCGGACTTTATCGGCGTGCAGCTCGGCGGGGCGGTGAAAAACGTCATCGCTATCGGCGCCGGCATGTCTGACGGCATTGGCTTTGGCGCCAACGCGCGTACCGCGCTGATTACCCGCGGGCTGGTTGAGATGTCACGCCTCGGGGAGGCCCTGGGCGCCGATCCGGAGACCTTTATGGGGATGGCGGGCTTAGGCGATCTGGTGCTCACCTGCACCGATAACCAGTCGCGTAACCGCCGCTTCGGCATGATGCTCGGTCAGGGCATGGATGTGCAAAGCGCGCAGGAGAAGATTGGCCAGGTGGTTGAAGGCTATCGCAATACCAAAGAGGTTCGCGTTCTGGCGCAGCGTTTAGGCGTCGAAATGCCAATAACCGAGGAAATTTATCAGGTATTGTATTGCGGAAAAATTGCGCGCGAGGCAGCATTGACCTTATTAGGTCGTGCACGCAAGGACGAGCGTAGCAACTAACTGCGATGGAACCTGGATCACCTGAATGACCCGGCCAGCAAAGAACTGGCCGGTCATTATTATATCGTCTGGAGTCAGCAATGCCGTGTGAAGAACTGGATATCGTCTGGAATAATATTAAAGCCGAAGCTCGGGCTTTAGCTGACTGTGAGCCAATGCTCGCCAGTTTTTACCACGCCACGCTACTCAAGCACGAAAATCTCGGCAGCGCCCTGAGCTATATGCTGGCGAATAAACTGGCTTCTCCGATCATGCCCGCCATCGCGATTCGTGAAGTGGTGGAAGAGGCCTACGCCGCCGACCCGGAAATGATTGCCTCCGCCGCCTGCGATATTCAGGCGGTGCGAACGCGCGACCCGGCGGTGGATAAATACTCCACCCCGCTGCTCTATCTGAAAGGATTCCACGCGCTGCAGGCCTATCGTATCGGCCACTGGCTGTGGAATCAGGGGCGTCGGGCGCTGGCGATCTTCCTGCAAAATCAGGTTTCCGTATCGTTCCAGGTGGATATCCACCCGGCGGCGAAGATTGGTCGCGGGATCATGCTGGACCACGCCACCGGCATCGTCGTCGGCGAAACGGCGGTGATTGAAGACGACGTATCGATTCTGCAATCCGTGACCCTGGGCGGTACCGGTAAAACCAGCGGCGATCGTCATCCGAAAATTCGCGAAGGGGTGATGATTGGCGCCGGGGCGAAAATCCTCGGCAATATCGAAGTCGGACGCGGGGCAAAAATCGGCGCGGGTTCGGTGGTGCTACAGCCGGTGCCGCCGCATACTACCGCCGCAGGCGTTCCCGCCCGCATTGTGGGCAAGCCGGAGAGCGATAAGCCCGCGATGGATATGGATCAGCACTTTAACGGCATACACCATACCTTCGAGTACGGCGACGGTATTTGATTGATTTCCCGGAGGCGATGCTGCGCATCTGTCCGGGCTACAAAACCGAGCGCTGTCTGGTAGCCCGGACAGGCGCTACGCGCCGCCTCCGGGAGAAAGCGAGCTCAGCTGCGCAGCACCGCGCCGGGATAGCCCAGCTGGCGCCAGGCTTCATAGACCACCACCGACACCGCATTTGACAGGTTCATGCTGCGGCTGTCCGGCATCATCGGAATACGGATTTTTTGTTCTGCCGGCAGAGCATCAAGAATGCTGCCCGGCAGTCCGCGGGTTTCCGGGCCAAACAGCAGAAAATCGCCGTCCTGATAGCTTACCGCGCTGTGCGCCGGCGTGCCTTTGGTCGTCAGGGCGAACAGGCGCTGCGGCTTTGCGCTTTCAATAAAGGCGGCGTAATCACCATGGCGCTGGACGGCGGCAAACTCGTGGTAATCCAGACCTGCGCGGCGAAGACGCTTATCGTCCCAGGCAAAACCCATGGGTTCGATAATATGCAGATTGAAGCCGGTGTTGGCGCACAGGCGGATGATATTCCCGGTATTTGGCGGGATTTCTGGTTCGAATAAGACGATGTTAAGCATACTGCCCCCTTAATTGCGGGGGGCAGAATAGCAGATATTTGGTTAACCCTCATCCCGCCCCTCTCCCGAAAAGGGGGCGGGAGAAAACCGGCGCCGGCCTGTGAGCCGGATGGCCTGATGAGGACGTTAACCCGCCTGCCGGACGGTTCCCTCTCCCTGTGGGAGAGGGTCAGGGATAACCGCCGCGTTTCCTGCTTTGATCGCATCAAAGGTCCGCAGCGCATCGGCGTTCTGGACTAAAGATTCACGGCTGATTTCGCCGATGGTTTTCGCGCCGGTCAGCGTCATCGCCACCTTCATCTCTTTCTCGATCAGGTTCAGCAGATTGGCGACGCCCTGTTTGCCGTGGGTGGCCAGCGCATACAGATAAGCCCGGCCCAGCAGCACGCTATCGGCGCCGAGGGCAATCATCCGCACCACATCAAGGCCGTTGCGAATACCGCTGTCGGCAAGAATTGTGATATCGCCTTTAACCGCGTCGGCAATCGCGGGCAGAGCGCGAGCGGAAGAGAGCACGCCGTCGAGCTGGCGGCCGCCGTGGTTAGAAACCACGATCCCGTCAGCGCCGAAGCGCACCGCATCGCGGGCGTCTTCCGGATCGAGGATCCCCTTGATCACCATCGGGCCGTCCCAAAAGTCGCGGATCCACTCAAGGTCTTTCCAGGAAATCGAAGGATCGAAGTTATTCGCCAGCCAGCCGATATAATCCTCCAGACCGGTCGGCTTGCCGAGGTAGGCGGAGATGTTGCCCAAATCGTGCGGACGGCCGTTTAACCCGACGTCCCATGCCCACTGCGGATGGGTCACCGCCTGCCAGTAGCGGCGCATTGCCGCGTTCGGGCCGCTCATCCCGGAGTGAGCATCGCGATAGCGCGCGCCGGGGGTCGGCATATCGACGGTAAAGACCAGCGTTGAACAGCCCGCCGCCTTCGCCCGCTCCAGCGCATTGCGCATAAAACCGCGGTCGCGCAGGACGTACAGCTGGAACCACATCGGGCGCTTAATGGTCGGGGCGACCTCTTCAATCGGGCAGACGGAAACGGTAGAGAGGGTAAACGGAATACCTTTTTCATCCGCCGCGCCGGCGGCCTGCACTTCACCGCGGCGGGCGTACATCCCGCACAGCCCCACCGGCGCCAGCGCCGTTGGCATCGCCAGCTTCTCGTTGAATAAGGTGGTTTCCAGGCTCAGGTCCGACATATTGCGCAGAATGCGCTGGCGGAGCGCGACATCGGACAGGTCCTCAACGTTGCGGCGCAGGGTGTGCTCGGCGTAAGCGCCGCCGTCGATATAGTGGAACAGGAACGGTGGCAGGATACGCTGTGCGGCGGCGCGGTAGTCGCTGGCGGCGGAAATAATCATCACAAGTTCTCCCTGGAATTGTCGTTATGGTCACCGGGCAGGCGGGTAATTCGCGCCTGGCGGGCCTGGTCTTCATCAAAGCGTTTGATGGTGGCGTGAACAAAGCCCAAATGGGCCATCATCGCCTGTCTGGCACCTTCCGGGTCACCGGCGATAATCGCCTCCATGACCGCCTGGTGCTGTTCGGTCAGGCGAGCGAAGACCGGCGGGACGAGATACATCCGCTGGCGGCTCTCCTTGACTGAGGACTGTAAAAGGTCAAAAAAACCGCGCATGGTTTGCAGCAGCACCACGTTATGCGACGCTTCGGCGATCGCCAGATGGAAGCGGACATCGGCCTGCGAGGCCAGGTCAGGGTCTTCGCTTTGGGTGGCTTCAAAGCAGAGGCGGATTTTCTCTTTTTCGGCATCGGTTGCCCGCATCGCCGCATGCCAGGCGGTACTGGCTTCGATGGCGTGACGGGCTTCGAGGATATCAAAGCTGTAATCGGGGTCGTCGGAGAGCAGCGTCTTCAGCGGTTGAACGATGTTTTGCTCCGACCACGCTTCGTGCTGCCAGCGCACGAAGGTGCCGCCGCCGCGACGGCTGAGCAGCACCCCTTCGTTGACCAGCATCGCCAGCGCTTCGCGCAGCGAATTGCGCGATACGCCCAGCTGCGCCGCCAGCTGACGTTCGGCGGGCAATCGCATGCCCGCCTCCAGCTTTTGTTCTTCAATCAGCGCCCGCACGCGACGGGCGACGTCGTCGGCAAGGCGTTTTGGCATCACTATCACGGGATCATCCAGGTTAAGACATACGCCTGCAGCGTGGTGATAACGCCGACCATACAGGTGAAAATCAGGCTGTGTTTGACGGTAAAACGGAACAGATCGGACTCCTTACCTACCAGACCGACCGCCGCACAGGCGATGGCGATAGACTGCGGAGAGATCATTTTCCCGGTCACGCCGCCGGTGGTGTTCGCTGCGACCAGCAGGATATCGGAGACGCCAATCTGCTGGGCCGCCGTGGCCTGCAGCGCGGCAAAGAGCGCGTTAGACGAGGTATCCGAACCGGTCAGAAATACCCCCAGCCAGCCGAGGAACGGCGAGAAGAAGGTAAACGCATGACCGGTGTGCGCAAGCGCAAGCGCAAGCGTTGAGGATAGACCGGAATAGTTGGAAATAAAGGCGAACGCCAGCACCATGCCGATGGAGTAAATCGGCAGCGCCAGCTCTTTCAGCGTGCTGCCAAAGGTCGAGATCGCGTCTTTTGGCTTCATGCGCAGCCAGACGATGGAAAGCAGCGCGGCGAACAGGATGGCGGTGCCGGTGGCGGAGAGCCAGTCAAACTTATAGACCGCGGCGTACGGCGTGGCTTCGCTAACCACCGGCGGCATGCGGGCCACCATCTTGTCGAGGAACGGCACGGAAATATTAATCACAAAATCGTACATCGCGCCGCCGGGGGCGAAGAGCGCTTTGAACGGCGGCACACTCCACAGGGTCACCGTCGCGGTCAGAAACAGGAACGGCGACCAGGCGCGAATCACCTGTCCCGGCGTGTAATGCGTGCGGGCCAGGTTCATATCGACCTGCGATGCGCCCATATCGCCGAAGCGGAAGATGCGTACCGGCTGCCAGCGTTTGAGGAACAGCGTCAGACAGACCAGCGATACCAGCGAAGAGATAATGTCCGGCAGCTCCGGGCCGAGGAAGTTAGAGCTGAGGTACTGAGCGATAGCAAAGGAGCCGCCGGCGACCATGACCGCAGGCCAGGTCTCTTTAATGCCGCGCCAGCCGTCCATAATCGCCATGATCCAGAACAGGACGATGATGGTCAGGAACGGCAGCTGACGGCCAACCATCTGGCCGATTTCGAAGCTGTCGAGGCCCGTCACCTGTCCGGCGACCAGAATCGGAATGCCCATCGCGCCAAATGCGACCGGCGCGGTGTTAACGATCAGACACAGGCCCGCCGCATACAGCGGGTTAAAGCCGAGCCCCACTAGCAGCGCTGCGGTGATGGCGACCGGCGCGCCAAAACCGGCGGCCCCTTCGAGGAACGCGCCGAAGGAGAAACCGACAATCAGCATTTGCAGACGCTGATCCGGGGTAATCGACAAAATCGATGAGCGGATAATGTCGAACTGCCCGGTTTTCACCGAGATTTTATAGACGAAGACCGCAGCGATAATAATCCACGCGATTGGCCACAGGCCGTAGAAGAAGCCGTAGATGACGGAGGCCAGCGCGTGGTCAACCGGCATTTTGTAGAACAGCAGAGCGACGGAGAGCGCAATGAGCACGGTCCAGGTCGCGGCAACGTACCCTTTCAGCTTGAGCTTTATCAGGGCAAAAAAGAAAAACAGAATCGGTAGCGATGCGATAAGACTCGATAGCCAGATGTTGCCGGCCGGATCGTAATTTTGTTGCCAGAGGTTCATGCAGGTCTCCATCGGGCCGTTATGATGCCGTGCTGAGTCTTGCGCTCTTAGCAGGTCACATCATTTGTAAAATTGGCCCAGCCAAATTGCGATTGTAGAATTAACGACAACGAATGGTTAATCAAATGTTATTGATGAGCAATATGTCTGTGACGAAAAATGATGGATATGTGAACCATTGGACGATTTAAGAAAACATTGGTAGGGCCAATTAGTGGGGAATGACGTTTGAAACAGAGCCTGTCCCGGAGGCGATGCTGCGCATCTGTCCGGGCTACCCTCTCGCAGAGGGCTGTGAACCCGTAGCCCGGCTAAGCGTAGCGCGAGCCGGGAGATTCACGGGATGAAGATATCAGAACGCGGTTTTTGAGAAGCCGGTCATCTCTTTGAGGCCCATTTCGCGGCCCAGCGCGGTCATCGGGTGGACAACAACCAGACCGCGTACGCTTTTCTTGAGCTTACCCATATCGGCCTGCTCTTTTTTGGTGATGGCGCGGCGATGCGGCATGCTCATCAGCTTTTGCGCTTCTTTGCTCAGCTTCTGGCCCTGAACCTCACGCAGGCGAACGAGTTCCGTCTCAATGGTGGCTTTCTCTTTTTCCAGCTCGGCGTATTTTTCTGCGGCGTCGACCAGGGACAGGTCGGCCTGCTGGTGGTGAATAGCGTCGAGACGATCGCTCAGACGTTTAATTTCGTTTTTTTCGACTTCTTTCATGGTGGCTTAATCTATTAAGAAAGGGGCGTTATCAGACTATAGTATGTGCTGTCGCTTGGGTTGTGGGTAGTTATTTATCAAAACGTCGCCGTTTTTTGCTCATAACAACCGCAGCGGCATATTATAACTTATTGAACATAAAAATCATTTTAACCCAGAGTTGGCGAATATTCATTTCTGTGAAGCCTGACGGCCATTCAGCACGTTTTCCTCATCTGAAACCCTGTTTTTGGCTAATCCTTAATAGGATCATTCCCCCAAAAGAGGAGAGCGTGATGGCGAAAATAGGCGACAGCGTACCGCGCATTATTGATAAAGCCGTAGATTTTATGGCTTCAAGTCAGGCTTTTATGGAATATCTAAAAAAATCTCCGCGTTTGCAGCATATACCGCCGGATATCCCGGCAGATAAAGAAGCGCTATTTCTGCGGCGTCTTGAGTATTATCGTCAGCTTTATCGGCCGACGTGCGACCAGCAAGAGCCAGAATCAGAGCGTTGATTTTTGAAAGGCTTTTTTTAAGCTGATTTTAGAAATCAGCTCGGTCAGAGATAGCATCATTGTGGAACGTACGACCTGCTGGTAGCGCAGCTTTTGCATTGCCAGCAGTTCAGCATCGCTCTCATCAAATTGCGGCGTGGGCGGCAGGGCGGCGACGCAGTGCAGCTCGCCGAACGGTCCGAGGATCTCATCGTCGGTAAAGCTATACTCATTACCGTCGTGATTCAGCTCTTCGCGCAGGGCCATCAGCAGTTCAGCGTCTTCATATTCGGCGCGGCTAATCACCCCAAGGCCGTAAATCAGCTTCAGGCGTACAGAAAGGTCGCCAAGCGGCCCGTCGCCGTCCAGCAACGGCTCCACTGCGTATTTCACCGCGTAGTCGTCTTTACGGAATACCTGAAGCACCAGAATATTGACCGCTTCCGTCAGCAGTTCAACGGTGGCGATCAGGAAGCTTCTTACGGTTTTGCCAGCATTCAGACGTTCAAGCACACGGTTTTCAAATGCCTGTGTTTCTTCCATTATTGCCTGCATATCTGACATGAGTAATGGGCGCGGTTCGGACCGCGCCAGGTCTTGCCTCATTTGGTGGCGTTATAGTCGTTAACGGCTTCCGCCACCACCTCGCTTGCTGCGTCCAGACCCGAAATCTGCGCCAGCGCGGCCTGTGGGCCTTTCTCGGCAATCAGCGCCGCCAGTTCCTGCGCCTGCGGGTCTTCTTCGCTGCGGAAGTGCATGGCAGCGGCGATCCCTTTCACCAGATTGCGGTGCGGCAGGCCGTATTCCAGCGTACCGAGCAGCGGCTTAATTAAGCGGTCGCCCGCGCTCAGTTTGCGCAGCGGCTGGCGGCCAACGCGCTCAACGTCATCCTTCAGATACGGGTTCTCAAAACGACCGATAATTTTCTGGATGTAAGCGGCGTGCTTTTGCGCATCAAAGGCATAGCGTTTGATCAGCACCGCGCCGCTCTCTTCCATGGCGCCTTTGACCACGGCGCGAATGTGCTCATCAAGAATCGCGTCGCGAATCGTCTGATGACCCGCCAGTTTTCCGAGGTAGGCGGTTATAGCATGTCCGGTGTTTAAGGTGAATAGCTTACGTTCGACAAATGCCATCAGGTTATCGGTTAATTCCATACCTGGGATGTTCGGCAGTTCGCCTTTGAACTGGGTCTTATCGACAATCCACTCGCTGAAGGTTTCCACGGTGACTTCCAGCGGATCGCGAGTGGCGGAAGCCGACGGCGGAACGATGCGGTCAACGGCGGAATCAACGAAGCCGACGTTGGCTTCAACCCAGGCTTTGTCTTCTTCGGCGAGGGCGTTAAAAACGTGACCCTTCAGCTGGGTGGTGCCGCGGACCATGTTCTCGCAGGCGATGATATTCAGCGGGGCGGTAATCCCCTGCGCCTTACGTTTGGCCAGGCCTTTGGCAATCGCCGGGGCGATGCGTTCCAGCACGACCGGGCCGACGGCGGTGGTCACCAGATCCACGCTGGCAATCAGCTCTACAACTTCGTCGCCGATGCTGCTGACGGCGTCAACGCCGGAAACGGTATCGACCTGCTCATTCTCGCCGACCACGTGAACCTGGTAGCTATGACGGGCATTCAGGGCATCGAGCACGACCTGATTTACATCCGCAAACGTCAGCTGTATCCCCGCGTCCGCCAGCAGTTTGCCGATAAAGCCACGACCGATATTACCTGCGCCAAAATGTAATGCTTTCATAGTATTAACCTTCAATTAATGTTTTTACCTGAGAGGGCTGGGGTCAGGCGTTTCCCTCACCCCAGCCCTCTCTCCCCACGCGTAAGGAGAGAGGGGGGCGTTGCCCGGCGCACCGCCGGGTGACGGATTACGCTTTCAGCAGCGTCAGAACTTCTTCAACGCTGGTGGTTTTTGCCAGACGCTCAATGACCGATTCATCGTCCAGCGCGTTGGTCAGGCTGGTAATCACCTGGATATGCTCGTTATTACGTGCGGCAATACCGATAACCAGGCGAGCCACCTCGTCCTCTTCTTCGCCGAAGCGTACGCCTTCCGGGTACTGGCAGAAGACGATGCCGGTTTTCAGAACGCGATCTTTGGCTTCGATAGTGCCGTGCGGGACCGCGATGGACTCACCCAGATAGGTGGAGGTCAGCTTTTCACGGTCCAGCATCGCCTGGACGTATTCCGGCTCAACGTAGCCGCCTTTCACCAGCTGCTCGCCGGCAAACAGAATCGCTTCTTCTTTGGTCGCCGCTTTACGACCGAGGAAGATGTTTTCCGCGCCGAGTTTGAACAGATTGGTGTCAGACGCATCGAAGCTGTCTTTCAGGCTGTCGCGGACTTTCTCTTCGTTATCCGTGTGGCGCTGCGCCGAAACCAGACGTTCGGTCAGGCTGGTGTACAGGCCGCTGTCGAGGAAGTTGGTCAGCGAAATATGCTGCGCCTGCGGCACCTGACGCATCGCACGCTCGGTCAGGTCGCGGTGGGTGATGACCAGGTCAACATCCGGCGGCAGGTTGTTGATCGCACTGTTAGTCACGGAGATGTTGCTCAGCCCGGCATCCTGCACTTTTTTACGCAGCACGCCTGCGCCCATCGCGCTGGAGCCCATACCGGCGTCGCAGGCGACGATGATTTTACGCACGTGGCTCAGGTCGTTCGCGACATCGCCAGCGGCCAGCGGCGTGGCGCCGCCTTTGGACTGCGCTTTCATATCCTGCATGCGACGGGTCGCGGCTTCGATATCATCTTCTTCTTTAACTTTGCTGGTTTTCAGCAGCACGGCTGCGACCACGAAGGAGACGGCCATCGCCGCAATAATCGCCGCGATGTTAGCAAAGTAAGCGCCTTTCGGCGTCATCGCCAGCACGGCGAGGATAGAACCCGGAGAAGCCGGAGAGACCAGCCCGCCGTTGAGGATAGTCAGGGTGAATACGCCGGTCATCCCACCGAGGATAACGGCCAGAATCAGACGCGGGTTCATCAGCACGTACGGGAAGTAAATCTCGTGAATACCGCCGAGGAAGTGGATGATTGCCGCACCGCCTGCAGACTGTTTCGCGCTGCCGCGGCCGAAGAACATATACGCCAGCAGGACGCCCATCCCCGGACCCGGGTTAGCTTCAATCAGGAAGAAGATGGATTTGCCCAGCTCGTGGGATTGCTGAATACCCAGCGGCGAGAAAATGCCGTGGTTAATGGCGTTGTTGAGGAACAGGATTTTCGCCGGTTCAACAAAGATAGAGGCCAGCGGCAGCATCTCGTGCGCCACCATGAAGTTAACGCCTGCGGCCAGAATTTTCGACAGGACTTCAACCGCCGGGCCAATGCCGAGGAACGCCAGAATGGCGAGGATCATACCGATGATGCCCGCGGAGAAGTTATTCACCAGCATCTCAAAACCGGATTTGATCTTACCGTCTACCCAGACGTCGAATTTTTTAATTGCCCAGCCGCCCAGCGGACCGGCGATCATGGAGCCGAGGAACATCGGCATATCTGCGCCGACGATAACGCCCATGGTGGTAATCGCGCCGACCACGCCGCCGCGCTCGCCGCCAACCAGCTTACCGCCGGTATAACCGATCAGCAGCGGCAGCAGATAGGTGATCATCGGACCAACCAGCTTCGCCAGCGTTTCGTTCGGTAACCATCCTGTCGGAATGAATAGAGCGGTGATAATACCCCACGCGATAAACGCGCCGATATTTGGCATCACCATATTGCTGAGGAAACGACCAAAGCTTTGCACTTTGATCTTGATATCGGATGACATAAAACACCCCTTCTTCTGTTTTTGCTATCGGCAGGCTGAAAGCCCGAGGCTTGTTGTTAATAAGGCGGCAGAGGTAGCCGGGCCCTGAGTGATAGTGCGAAATCTGGCACTGAATCGTTAAGCTGTCCAGTCGGTGGATTTTTATGTGATTTGGATCACACAAATATAGGGCGATGACGGTCTTTTGTAGTGATCTCCATCACAAAATGGATGTGTAAAAAAACAACAGACCGGGTTTTAAGGGGGGATAATGCATTTTTATGTGATGAAAATCACAAATTTACTTTGACGTTTTGTTATTTGTTTGTGATGTCCATCACAAAATATTTTCACCAGGATTTAGCCCGGTGTGATCTCGCGCAGGTTATGCCGTGTTCCGCTTGCTGATACGTCACTCAGCAACGCAATCGCTTAAAGAACATTTTAGTCGTCAATGGCGAAAATGATACGGGTGAATTATGCTCATTTTGTCGGCCCTTTTTTGATCCGGCCCGGCACACATCCTGAAAATAATTAGCGTAAATCCGAGGAAATTATGTTTCTCAATTATTTTGCGCTCGGCGTTCTGATCTTTGTATTTCTGGTGATTTTTTATGGGATCATCATTCTTCATGATATTCCTTACCTGATCGCGAAGAAACGTAATCACCCGCATGCCGATGCGATTCACGTCGCGGGCTGGGTGAGCCTTTTTACGCTGCACGTCATCTGGCCGTTTTTATGGATCTGGGCCACGCTTTACCGGCCAGAACGCGGCTGGGGCATGCAGCATCGGCGGGACGAGACGCCGTCTGAGGCGGCGGAAGAGGGGGACGACATCAGCGAACTGCGCCAGCGGGTTATCGCGCTCGAGCAGCAAATAACCGGTCTCAGACCGTCAGCTCAACCTCCTTCGGTGGAGAAATAACTCATGGATCTGCTGATTATTTTGACCTATGTGGCGATTGCCTGGTCGATATTTAAAATATTTAAGATCCCGGTAAATAAATGGACGGTTCCCACCGCGGCGCTGGGCGGCGTATTTATTGTTAGCGCGCTTATCTTATTAATGAACTACAACCACCCGTATACCTTTACCGCACAAAAAGCGGTTATTTCTATTCCTATTACGCCGCAGGTTACCGGGGTGGTCAGCAGCGTCACGGATAAAGCAAATCAACGGGTTAAAAAGGGCGAGGTGCTGTTTACCATCGATCCGGTGCGTTATCAGGCGCGGGTGGACCGGCTACAGGCCGACCTTGTTACCGCGCTGCACAGTATCAATACCCTTAAAGCCCAGCTTTCTGAGGCTCAGGCCAACACCACGCGCGTTTCGGCGGAGCGCGACCGTCTGTATAAGGATTATCAGCGCTACCTGAAAGGAAGCCAGGCGCGGGTCAATCCGTTTTCGGAAAGCGATATCGATAATGCCCGGCAAAACTACCTCGCCCAGGATGCGATGGTGAAAGGATCGGTGGCGGAGCAGGCGCAAATTCAGAGCCAGCTCGACAGCATGATAAACGGCGAACAGTCGCAGGTGGTAAGCCTGCGCGCGCAGCTGGCAGAGGCGAAATATAACCTCGATCAGACGACCGTGCGCGCGCCCAGCGATGGCTATATCACCCAGGTGTTAATTCGCCCTGGGACCTATGCCGCCTCGCTGCCTCTGCGTCCGGTGATGGTCTTTATCCCCCAGCAAAAACGGCTGATTGTGGCGCAGTTCCGCCAAAATTCGCTGCTCAGGCTGGAGAAGGGCGACGATGCTGAAGCGGTGTTCAACGCGCTGCCGGGACAGGTCTTTCGCGGCAAGCTGGTGAGCATCCTGCCAGTCGTACCGGGGGGAACATACCAGGCGCAGGGCACGCTGCAGGCGCTGACGGTGACGCCGGGCACCGATGGCGTGCTGGCGACCATTGAGCTGGAGCCCGATGCCGCCGTAGACGCCCTGCCTGACGGCATTTACGCCCAGGTGGCGGTCTACTCCGATCATTTCACCCACGTTTCGGTGATGCGCAAGGTGCTGCTGCGGATGACCAGCTGGATGCACTATCTCTATCTGGACCATTAGCGGGGTCAGTCCGGCATGAGGTGATTTCTCTCTCTGCTATTTGCCTGCGCCTGCGCCATACTTACTACTTTGTTGGCGAAAGGAGCAGGCAATGAAACTGATCGGCAGCTACACCAGTCCCTTTGTGCGCAAAATTTCCGTCATACTGCTGGAAAAAGCGATTCCCTTCGAGTTCGTCAACGAATTCCCGTACCACGAGACCAACGGCGTGGCGCAGTACAATCCGCTGGGAAAAGTCCCCGCGCTGGTCACCGACGACGGTGAATGCTGGTACGACTCGCCCATTATTGCGCAATATCTGGAGCTGCTCGGCATCGCGCCGGATATGCTGCCTGCGGCGCCGAAGGCTGCGCTGAAATTGCGTCAAATTGAAGCGCTGGCTGATGGCGTGATGGAGGCTGCGCAAACGCTGGTACGGGAGAAAACGCGCCCGGCGGCCCAGCAGTCGGAAAGCGAACTGCTGCGCCAGCGTGAAAAAATTGCGCGCGGGCTTGATGCGCTGGAAGGGTATGCCAGTGACGGGACATTACGTCCTGATGAGGTTAATCTGGCAACCATTTCCGCAGCCTGCGCCATTGCTTATCTCAATTTCCGCCGTGTCGCGCCGGGCTGGTGCGCCACCCGACCGAAGCTGGTGCGCCTGGTGGATTCCCTCTTTCAGCGCGCCAGCTTTGCGCGCACTGAACCGCCGGTGAGTTGACCCAGACAGGTAACAGTTTTTGCGCGGAGGCATTACAATTGCCGCTCATTTGTTGACTCCCTCTCCCGTCGGGAGGGGGGAAAATAGGTTCATTCATGACTAGCGAAATTCGTGCGCTTTATACCCGGCTTCCGGCCATCGACCGTTTACTCCGCGACCCCGCATTTTCACCGCTGTTGATGCAATACGGTCACGCCCAGACGGTAGCGCAGCTGCGTCAGATGCTGGACGAGGCGCGGGAATACATCCGCCTGAACCAGACGCTGCCGGACTGGTGCGAAGCATGGCTAATGGAGACCTCGCGTCGTTTGACGCAGCGACAGCAGAGCGCGCTGCGCCCGGTGTTCAACCTGACCGGTACCGTGCTGCACACCAACCTTGGGCGGGCGATTCAGGCGGAAGCGGCGGTAGAGGCGGTGACCCAGGCGATGCGCGCGCCGGTGACGCTGGAATACGATCTTGACGATGCCGGACGCGGCCACCGCGATCGCGCGCTGGCCGACCTGCTTTGCCAGATCACCGGCGCGGAAGACGCCTGTATCGTCAACAATAACGCGGCGGCGGTGCTGCTGATGCTGGCGGCAACCGCCGGCGGCAGTGAGGTGGTGGTGTCGCGCGGCGAGCTGGTGGAGATCGGCGGCGCGTTTCGTATTCCCGACGTGATGCGCCAGGCGGGCTGCGTTCTGCATGAAGTCGGGACCACTAACCGCACCCACGCGAAAGATTATCGTCAGGCGGTGAATGACAATACCGGCCTGCTGATGAAGGTGCACACCAGCAACTACAGTATTGAGGGCTTTACTAAAGCGGTCGATGAAGCGGCGCTGGCGGAGATTGGCCGCGAACTCAATATCCCGGTGGTGGCCGATCTCGGCAGCGGCTCGCTGGTGGATTTAAGCCAGTACGGCCTGCCGAAAGAGCCGATGCCGCAGGAGATGATTGCCGCCGGCGTCAGCCTGGTGAGCTTCTCCGGCGATAAACTGCTGGGCGGCCCGCAGGCGGGAATTATCGTCGGTAAAAAAGCGCTGATCGCGCGTTTGCAGAGCCATCCGCTTAAGCGCGCCCTGCGGGCGGATAAAATGACCCTCGCGGCGCTGGAGGCCACGCTGCGCCTCTATCTGCATCCGGAAAAGCTGGCCGCTGAACTGCCGACCCTGCGTCTGCTGACTCGCCAGGCGGACGAGATCCGCCTGCAGGGCGAGCGCATGCGGGCCGCGCTGGCTGCACATTATGCTGATTTTGACCTGCGGGTCGAGCCATGCCTGTCGCAGATCGGCAGCGGCTCGCTGCCGGTGGACCGCTTGCCCAGCGCGGCGTTGACGTTGACTCCGCGCGATGGGCGCGGCAGTCGGCTGGAAGCTCTGGCGGCACGCTGGCGTCAGTTGCCCGTGCCGGTTATTGGCAGGATCTACGATGGCCGCCTGTGGCTGGACCTGCGCTGTCTTGAGGATGAATCCCGGTTTATGGAGATGTTATTGAGATGATTATTGCCACCGCCGGACACGTTGACCACGGCAAAACCACGCTGCTGCAGGCGATTACCGGTATCAACGCCGATCGCCTGCCGGAAGAGAAAGCGCGCGGGATGACTATCGACCTCGGCTACGCCTACTGGCCGCAGCCCGACGGGCGGGTGCTGGGTTTTATCGACGTTCCCGGCCACGAAAAGTTTTTGTCCAATATGCTGGCCGGCGTCGGCGGTATCGATCACGCGCTGCTGGTGGTGGCCTGCGATGATGGCGTGATGGCGCAAACCCGCGAACATCTGGCGATCCTCCAGCTTACCGGGCAGCCAACGCTAACCGTGGCGCTGACCAAAGCGGACCGCGTAGAAGCGGCGCGGATTGAGGAGGTGGAGGCGGAAATCGACGCGGTGCTGGCGGAGTTCGGCTTTACCGGCGCGACCCTGTTTGCCGTCGCGGCGACGGAAGGACGGGGCATCGCAGAGCTGCGCGAACATCTCCTGCAGCTCTCCGCGCGCCCGCGCCCGCAGCATCAGCGCTTTCGCCTGGCCATCGACCGGGCATTTACCGTCAAAGGCGCGGGGCTGGTGGTTACCGGGACCGCGTTATCCGGCGAGGTCAACGTTGGCGATACGCTGTGGCTGACCGGCGTGGATAAACCGATGCGCGTGCGCGGTCTGCACGCGCAGAATCAGCCGGTTGAGCAGGCCTGGGCCGGCCAGCGCATTGCCCTGAATATTGCCGGCGATGCGCAAAAAGAGGAGCTCAACCGCGGCGACTGGCTGCTGGCGGTACCGCCGCCGGAAGCCTCTGAGCGGGTCATCGTTGAACTGCAGTGCCATACGCCGCTTAGCCAGTGGCAGCCGCTGCATATCCACCACGCCGCCAGCCATATTACCGGCCGCGTGTCGCTGCTCGAAGGCGCGCTGGCGGAGCTGGTTCTCGATACGCCGCTGCGGCTGGCGGATAACGACCGTCTGGTGCTGCGCGATATTTCCGCGCGCCTGACGCTGGCCGGTGCGCGAGTGGTGACCCTCAATCCGCCGCGCCGGGGCAAGCGTAAGCCGGAGTATTTACAGTGGCTGCACGCGCTGGCCGCCGCGCAGGGCGATGACGTCCAGGCGCTGGATATTCACCTTCAGCGCGATGCGGTGCGCCTCGATGATTTCGCCTGGGCGCGTCAGCTCAGCCGCGATGGCCTCAACGCGCTGATTCACCGCCCTGACTATCTGCAGGCGGGAAATAGCCTGCTGAGCGCCCCGCTCGCCGCGCGCTGGCAGCGGAAGCTGCTCGATGCCCTGGCGCGCTATCACGATCAGCATTGCGATGAGCCAGGACCGGGCCGCGAACGCCTGCGGCGTATTGCGCTGCCGATGGAAGATGAAGCGCTGGTGCTGCTGTTGATTGAGCAGATGCGCGAAAGCGGCATTGTTCACAGCCACCACGGCTGGCTGCATCTGCCGGAGCATAAAGCGGGCTTTACCGACGAGCAGCAGGCCATCTGGCAGCGGGTTGCCGGGCTGTTTGCCGATGAGCCATGGTGGGTGCGCGATCTGGCGCGTGAAGCCAACGTAGAAGAGTCGTTAATGCGGGCGGTATTACGCCAGGCGGCGCAGCAGGGGATGATTACCGCGATCGTGAAAGATCGCTACTATCGCAACGATCGGATTGTGGCGTTTGCCAAAATGATCCGCGATCTGGATCTGGAAAGGGGCTCAACCTGCGCGGCGGATTTCCGCGATACGCTGAACGTCGGGCGCAAGCTGGCGATTCAGATCCTCGAATATTTCGACCGCATCGGTTTTACCCGCCGTCGTGGCAACGATCATATTCTGCGCGATAAGGCCTTGTTCCTTTAGCATAAGCAGGTAGTCCCGGGTCGCGGCGTGAACGCCTTACCCGGGCTACGATAACCGTTACCCATGTATCCGGTCTAAAGTGTTACCCATGTTTCCGGTTCATACCGCAGCGCCACCGGGGAATGCTCACACTCACATTTACGCTTCCGCTTCGTTCACCCAGATGCGCATCTCGCCTTCGCCGCGGTTGGCCCAGCTAAACCACGGAATAAAGGTTAATACTTGCGGCTGACGGGAGGACGGCGCGCGGTCATAGTGCCATAGGGCCTGGTTTTCGGCATCTTCCGCCGTTTGCTTATAGCCCGGCGCCTGGAGAAGTATCTTGCGGGCAAAAATCCCTTTGCCTTCGACAGTGCTAAACCGGGCGTCGCGCGGCAGCTGCAGGTTATGCAATTGCTCGCCGTTATCCGCCTGCTCCAGGCAGTAAACCAGCGGACCGCGCTGGACGGCGACCTGGCCTGCCTGGTGGCGCACCAGCGGGTTACCGTAAATGCGGCGCACCGGCATCGGCAGGGTTAACTGTAGCGTGTCGCCCTCCTGCCAGAGATGGCTGATGTGCAGATACCCTTTGCGCACGTCCTGCGTAACCGGCGCGCCGTTGAGCGTGACCTGCGGCTTATCGCACCAGTCCGGCAGACGCAGCGCCAGGGTATGATTAACCGGTGAAGATGAATCGATGACTATCTTCACCTGTTCCTGCCACGGATAGTTGCCGCTGATGCGCAGGCGTAGCGCCTCATTGCCCACCGGGATCTCCACGCTGTTGCCGACATACAGGTTGATGTACAGGACGTCGCCGTGCGGCGTGTAGATATAGTGCCCCAGCGAGGTCAGCACCCGTGCGATATTCGGCGGACAGCAGGCGCAGCCGAACCAGCGCTGACGGACGGGCTTAACGTGATCGTAAATATGGTTGAATTTTAAGGATTTTGGATGCACTTCCAGCGGATTGACGTAGAAGAAGTGCTTGCCGTCGAGCGCCATTCCACCCAGCACGGTGTTATACAGCGCGCGCTCCATCACGTCGGCATATTGGCTGTCGGCTTCCATCTCCAGCATCCGGCGGGCAAACATCATCAGGCCAATGGAAGCACAGCTTTCGGCATAGACCGTGTCGTTTGGCAGGTCATAGTCGCTGCTGAAGGCCTCCCCGCTGCTCTGCGAACCGATTCCGCCGGTGATATACAGCTGACGCCGGGCCATATTTTTCCACAGGCGCAGGCAATCCCGGCGCTTGCCCTCGTCCTGACTTAAACGGGCGAGGTGGGCAACGCCGGTCATCAGATAGACGAAACGCACCGCGTGGCCGATGGCGACCGGTTGTTCGGAAATCGGCTGATGCGCCTGGCTGTAGGGTTTATCCATCACCATCCACGCCGGACCGTAGGTGTTCCAGTAGGAGGTTTTGCCGCGCTTCTCATATTCGATATCGTAAAAATGCGGCTGCGTTCCGCGCGCCTCAACGAAGTACTTCACCAGCGCGATATAGCGCGGCTCCTGAGTGACGTCATACAGGCGCATTAACGCCAGCTCGATTTCCGGATGGCCAGGGTAGCCGTGCAGCTGGTTATCTCCGGGGCCAAACACGCTATCGATGTGGTCGGCGAGGCGGCAGACGACATCCAGCAGACGACGTTTGCCTGTGGCCTGGAAGAAGGCGACACCCGCTTCAATCATGTGCCCGGCGCAGTACAGTTCGTGGCATTCGGCGAGGTTGGTCCAGCGCTCCTCTGGCGCTTTGACCGTGAAATATGTATTCAGATAGCCATCTTCACACTGGGCGGCCGCGACCAGTTCAATCACCTCATCGGCGGTTTTTTCCAGCCCGGCGTCCGGCTTCTGACACAGCGACCAGGCCACCGCCTCCAGCCATTTCGCCACGTCGCTGTCCTGAAAGACCATGCCGTAGAATTCGCCCTCCTGTCGCCCGGCGGCGATGCGGAAGTTCTCTATCGCATGGCTCGGGTCCGCCTCCTCGATACGGTCGTTCAGCGCATCCCACTGATAAGGGATCACCACATCGCGCACCAGCTGCTGGTACTGGCCGAGGAACGGGTCGTTGATTTTCAGTTTGTGCAGATCGACTTCCATAACAGACATGGCGGACTCCTTAAGGCTGAACATGACGCGTACGCAGATCGCTGGCGATGCGCGCCATCATCGGATTGTTGAGCTTGCAGGCGCGAATGGAAAAGGCCAGCAGCAGATGGAACAGGGCGGGCAGCAGGGTCTCCATGGAGGCGATACCCGCCAGTGATGATGCCGTTTGGTTTTCTACGCCCGGCTGATAGGCCACGTAGATAAACACGAGGCTGATAATGCCGGCGCTGGAGGCCCACGCCAGCTTGATAAAGAACAGGTTAAAGGCGAAGTTCATCCCGGAAGAACGCACGCCGGTTTTCCATTCGCCGTAGTCGTCGGAGAAGGCCATCAGCGAAAAGTGCAGCGGCAGGGTAAAGCCGAGAATAATGCCGTTGCCGAGGATGACGACCAGCCACAGGGTCTGGTACGCCTGCCCGGTTGGCAAAAACCACATCGCCACGGCCAGCGCGGCCAGCGCCAGGTTGGTATAGTAGTAGAGTTTGACGGTATCAAAGCGGCGCGAGAGCAGGTTGATGATGACGGAACCCGCAATCGAGGCGAAGGTTACCATGGTGAAGAATAGCGAGGTGTAGCCGGTGGAGCCGCCCAGCACGTAGGTGATGAAGTACATGTAGCCGCCGCCGCGGATATTGAAGACGTTGATGAGCAGAAATGACATCACCAGCATCAGCAGCAACTGGTCGTTTTTACGCAGCCCGGCGATGTGCTCGCGCAGGGTAAATTTCCCCATGACATCCAGCGAGACGCGTTCGCGAACCCAGAAGAAGCAGCACAGGAACATCGCCACCGCGATGGTGCAGAGTACGCCGACGCCGTACTGATACCCCTGTGCGGTATCGCCCTGGCCGAGCGCTTTTACCATCCACGGCAGCCCAACGGAGACTAAGAATCCCGCCACGCCGCACAGGACAAAGCGCCATGCCTGGCACGAGATAACCTCGCTATGACGCGTGGTCATCGTGTTGATCAGCGCGCAGTAGGGGACGTTTATCGCGGTGTAGCTCACCGACAGCAGCAGATAGGTGCCGAACGCCCAGGCGATTTTTACCCCCATGCTGGCGTCGGGCACGGTAAACGTCAGGACGCCGATAACGCCGATCGGCACGGCAATCCACAGCTGCCAGGGACGAAAGCGTCCCCAGCGGCTCTGGGTACGGTCGGCCAGCACGCCCATAATCGGGTCGGAAACGGCGTCGAAAACGCGCAGGGCCAGAAACAGGGTCCCGACCAGCGCGGGCGTCAGGCCGAAGACATCGGTATAGAAAAAAGTTAAAAAGTTCATGATCAGGCAGGTAATCACCGTCCCGCCCGCGTCGCCCAATCCGTAGCCTATTTTTTCCCGAAGGGATAATTTGTCGTCCTGGGCATGCTGTGCCAAATCAGTTGTGGTAATCGGAGCCGAAGTCATAAATAACTCCCGGAGATGATGTGCGAATAATATCCCGCTGAAGCGCGGGCTTTAATTGTGTTATTTGCAAATTACGTTATTTATTCTGCACTAAATGTTGAGGGCAACAAGGGAAGGAAAAAGTATAAAAAGAGGACGATTCCGACCTGATGGTAAAAATGTGATTTCGATCCAGCGGGCGGCTATTTTATCGTGAATAATCAAAGATGACAGGGGTTATTGGTGCTATTAAAAGCGGAATATTGAATGTCTATGCTTGAATTGTCCATGTCACTTCCGATTAAGGTGCAAAATGGTGGATTGTTTATTTCCCGAGGCATCGGCAGCCATCCGGCTCGTCAGCTTCACTCCTGGGAAATAATCTTTGTGGAAAAAGGAACATTAACGATCCGCGAAAACAACGAGATTTTTAGCGTCAACGCCGGGGAAAGTTTATTGCTCTGGCCGCGGCGTTTACACGTCGGAATCGGGCAATTTCCGGCAGATTTAAAATTCTACTGGCTGCATTTTGAAATGACCTCCGGTGAAAACGTTTCGCTGCCTGAGGCGCTGCTGTCGATTCCGCAGCACACGCGCGTCAGCGAGCCGCAGTATATTATTTCGTTGTTCCGCCAATTCTTACGCGAGCAGGAAAATATTCATCGTAGCGTGGCGCTGGAGCTGATCCTGCTGCTGATTCTGCAGCAAGTTTCGGCGGCAGCGGGCGAACAGCCCGCCGACAGCCCCGGCAACGCGCTGGCGTGGAGAGCGCAGCAAATCATTCGTACCCGGTTTCATTTGCCCCTTTCCGCATCCACGCTGGCGCAGGAGCTGCACTGCAACGCCGATTATCTGGGGCGGATTTATCGCCATGTTTTCCGGCTGACCTTAACCGAAGCGCTGCACCGTCAGCGGGTGAGGGCGGCGGAAAAGCTGCTTATCAGCGATTCCCTGTCGCTCACCGAGGTGGCGATGAAATGCGGATTTAACGATGTCGGCTATTTTCGCAAGATTTTCCGTAAGCATACCAGCCTGACGCCCGCGGCGTGGAAGCGTCGTTACTGCAAGGAACATATTAATTCGGCGTAGGGTTGATGGGTTTTCCCGCCGGGGATGCGTAGCCCGGACAGATGCGCAGCATCGCCTCCGGGAAAATTCTGCAACATCCTG
>NZ_JBEAFQ010000056.1:0-70579 GCF_040062275.1 Klebsiella sp. GW_Kp182
CTACGTAGCTCAGCTGGTTAGAGCACATCACTCATAATGATGGGGTCACAGGTTCGAATCCCGTCGTAGCCACCATACAAAGGAATTATTGATTCAGTTCGATAAATCCAAAAGAATTGTTGGGGTATCGCCAAGCGGTAAGGCTCTGGTTTCTGATACCAGCATTCCGAGGTTCGAATCCTCGTACCCCAGCCAATTTTAAAAGTCGCCCACGCTGTGCGCGCACCCGTTGGAGTATCTCCAGGCGCTAAGCCACCGGTTTGACCCCGGTACGAAATGGTCAACGTAAAATTGGGGTATCGCCAAGCGGTAAGGCACCGGATTCTGATTCCGGCATTCCGAGGTTCGAATCCTCGTACCCCAGCCAACAAAAAGCAAAAAGCTCGCTTCGGCGGGCTTTTTGCTTTATGAATTCCGAAAAAAGCTGACCTGAAGTGTACCTCGTTCTCAGCTCTGATAAATTACAGAGTCAATGAGTAAAAGGATTTACGATGAACTATCAGGTTTTCCCTCTCTTTACCCGCACCATAACCTTGCTCTTTTTTCTGATCGGCTTCGCTTTCTGCCTGTTCGGGATTTCAGCCTTACTAACCTACAGCATCGTGGTTGGTTTGTTTTTTCCCGTCGGCATATCCATGCGCCTGCATCGGCTCAACGAAACGGGCCTCGCGCTAACGCTCACCGAGGATACCCGCTGGATAACCTACATTCATGGCTTCCCGGCTAAGGAGCAGAGAGACGTCATTAAGAATCCCTGTTTTTGGTCAACAGAAAGAACGCGGCAATTTTTTCTTCGCTGCTTTGCGAGCAAGATGATTCTTCAGGCAGCATGTATCGCCATCCTTGCCTGTGACGTTCTGTCTTCCGAAGGCGACGCGGTAACTGCCATCCTTGCGCTGCTGGCGCTGCTGTTCCTGCTCTATATGTCAGGTAAAAGCGCCTATTCCTTCTATTTGCTCGCCACGAATCAGTGGCAGTGCGAATCCCTGACAACCTCTGGCGGCAGTATCTGGTATCAGGGATTCTTGCCCAAAAAAGAGGGTAAAGACACGCTGTTTGCGCGATTATTTTGAATGCGGATTATAGCCCCAACGCGTATTTCAACGCCTGACGCTTCAGTCCGCCGGCGCGTTCGGCCGCCATCAGCCCAATGTTTCTCAGCATACGCACCGGGGGCAGATCGTTGCTAAACCCGGCGTAAAACAGATCCATCCCAGACTGCATAATAAAGTTGTCCGCCTGACGGCGCGTCTGGTAGCGCTTAAGTACCGGCAGGCTGGCCCACTCTTCGCCGTGGGCTTTTGCTCTGCCAAGAATATCGAGCAGCGCATCGACATCGCGATAGCCGAGGTTAACTCCCTGCCCCGCCAGCGGATGAATGGTGTGCGCAGCATCGCCCACCAGCGCCAGCCCCGGCTTAACATACTGCAATGCGTGGCGGCGGGTGAGCGGGAAGGCGCCCGCGCTCAGCGGCGTAATCTCTCCCAGCCGCGACGGGAAGTGGCGAGTAATTTCCTGCTGTAGCTGAGCCATGCTCATGCCCTGCAGCTGGCGGATCCGCGCCGGCGCGTCGTACCACACCAGCGAGGCCCAATGATCGAACAGCGGTAAAAACGCGCGCGGCCCCGCCGGAGTGAACTGCTGCCAGGTGCTGTCGCCGGGATCGTCCGCACACTGTACGCTGATCAACATACAGGATTGCTGATACTGCCACGCGTGGATGCCGATTCCGGCCAGCTGACGCACCTGCGAACTGGCGCCGTCCGCGCCCACCACCAGCCGCGCATCAAGCTGGCTGCCGTCGGTCAGCGTTAAGGAGGCGTACGTTTCTTCCCGACGCATCTCCTGGAGCGATGTCCCCACCTGCAGCGATATGCGCTCATGGGCTTCCAGCGCCTGCCACAGGGCTCGCTGCAGGACGTTATTCTCCACCATATAGCCCAGTTCCGGCAGCTTCAGCTCCGCGGCATTGAAGACAACATGGGCGCTTTCCCACTCCCAGGTTTCTAGCTGGCGGTACGCATGGGCGCGCATGGACCGCACGCTGTCCCAGACGCCGAGGCCTCTCAGCAGCCCTACCGATGACGCGCTGATTGCCGAAATACGCACGTCAGGCGGTGAAGACGCATCAAAAACCGGTGGCGCGTTTTTTTCAATGACCGTCACCGTAAAGCCCAGCTGCGCCAGGCCAAGCGCGAGGGCGCCGCCAACCATCCCGCCGCCGACGATAACGACATCTGTTGCATGAATTGTCATGGCTATTATCCTTAAACCCGAATCCCCTCAGTTTACCGGATTTTTATTCGGCTTGTGGTGATTACGGTCGTACTGGTCAGGGCGCGGTCAAAGCATTACAATACGCGCCCTGCAATCCTGGCTTTATATCCGTCACCCTTCACATTGCAGAGCAACATCCGGTGAAGACGCTGACTTTGGGTATACCTAATTAAGCATGAGCAAGTCGATGACAAAAAAACTCCATATTAAAACCTGGGGCTGTCAGATGAACGAATACGATTCATCAAAGATGGCCGATCTGCTGGATGCCACCCACGGGTATCAACTCACTGAAGTGGCGGAAGAAGCGGATGTGCTGCTGCTCAATACCTGCTCAATCCGTGAGAAGGCTCAGGAAAAAGTATTCCATCAGCTAGGACGCTGGAAGCTGCTGAAAGAGAAGAATCCCAACCTGATCATCGGCGTTGGCGGCTGCGTGGCCTCTCAGGAAGGCGACCATATTCGCCAGCGCGCCCACTACGTCGATATTATTTTTGGGCCGCAGACCCTGCACCGTCTGCCGGAAATGATCAACTCGGTACGAGGCAACCGCAGCCCGGTCGTCGATATCAGCTTCCCGGAAATCGAAAAATTCGACCGCCTGCCGGAACCGCGCGCCGAAGGCCCAAGCGCCTTTGTTTCCATCATGGAAGGCTGCAACAAGTACTGCACCTACTGCGTGGTGCCATACACTCGCGGTGAGGAAGTGAGCCGCCCAAGCGACGATATCCTGTTTGAAATCGCCCAGCTTGCGGCTCAGGGCGTGCGTGAAGTCAACCTGCTCGGGCAGAACGTAAACGCCTGGCGCGGGGAAAACTATGACGGCACCACCGGTAGCTTTGCCGATCTCCTGCGTCTGGTTGCGGCGATCGACGGTATCGACCGGATCCGCTTTACCACCAGCCATCCCATCGAGTTCACCGACGATATCATTGAGGTTTACCGCGATACGCCGGAGCTGGTCAGCTTCCTGCACCTGCCGGTACAGAGCGGCTCCGACCGCGTGCTGAACCTGATGGGCCGAACCCACACGGCGCTGGAATATAAAGCGATTATCCGCAAACTGCGCGCGGCGCGTCCGGATATTCAGATCAGCTCCGACTTCATCGTCGGCTTCCCTGGCGAAACCACCCAGGATTTCGAGCAGACCATGAAGCTGATTGCCGATGTGAATTTCGATATGAGCTACAGCTTCATCTTCTCCGCGCGTCCGGGAACGCCGGCGGCCGATATGGTCGACGACGTACCGGAAGAGGACAAGAAGCAGCGTCTGTATATTTTGCAGGAGCGCATCAACCAGCAGGCGATGGCCTGGAGCCGCCGTATGCTCGGCACCGTGCAGCGCATTCTGGTGGAAGGCACCTCACGTAAGAGCATCATGGAGCTGTCTGGCCGCACCGAAAATAACCGCGTGGTGAACTTCGAAGGCTCGCCTGAGATGATCGGCAAGTTTGTCGATGTCGAGATCACCGACGTCTGGACAAACTCCCTGCGCGGTAAAGTGGTGCGCACCGAGGACGAAATGGGTCTGCGCATCGCGGAAACCCCGGAGTCGGTGATTGCCCGCACCCGTAAAGAAAACGATCTTGGCGTCGGTATCTACCAGCCATAATCCGTTCAGGCCTGCCGGCTCCGGCAGGCCTTGTATTTCCTCTCCTGAACCCAATATCTATAGCGATGCTTGCGCCATATTCCGATGACGTGAATAATTTCCTGACCGGCTACCTTCCGGCTATCTATGTATAAGAGGAACAGCTTGAATACAGACACTCGCGAAATCACCCTTGAGCCCGCGGACAACGCCCGTCTGCTGAGCCTGTGCGGCCCGTTTGATGACAACATTAAACAGCTGGAACGCCGCCTCGGCATCGAGATTAACCGTCGAGACAACCATTTTAAACTGACCGGTCGGCCGATTTGCGTCACCGCTGCGGCGGATATCCTGCGCAGTCTGTACGTCGATACCGCGCCGATGCGCGGCGAAATTCAGGATATTGAACCGGAACAAATTCATCTGGCGATCAAAGAAGCCCGCGTGCTGGAGCAGAGCGCCGAAAGCGTGCCGGACTACGGTAAGGCCATCAATATCAAAACCAAGCGCGGCGTGATTAAGCCGCGTACGCCGAATCAGGCGCAGTACATCGCCAATATTCTCGACCACGACATTACCTTCGGCGTCGGCCCTGCCGGGACCGGGAAAACCTACCTGGCGGTCGCCGCCGCGGTAGACGCGCTGGAGCGCCAGGAGATCCGCCGTATTCTTCTGACCCGTCCGGCGGTTGAGGCCGGCGAAAAACTGGGCTTCCTGCCCGGCGATTTGAGCCAGAAAGTCGATCCGTACCTGCGGCCCCTGTACGACGCGCTGTTCGAGATGCTCGGCTTCGAGAAAGTCGAAAAGTTGATTGAGCGCAACGTGATTGAAGTCGCGCCGCTGGCCTATATGCGCGGCCGTACGCTGAACGATGCGTTTATCATTCTCGACGAAAGCCAGAACACGACCATTGAACAGATGAAAATGTTCCTGACCCGTATCGGCTTTAACTCTAAGGCGGTCATTACCGGCGACGTCACGCAGATTGACCTGCCGCGCAGCACCAAATCGGGCCTGCGCCACGCGATTGAAGTGCTGGCAGAAGTCGATGAGATCAGCTTCAACTTCTTCCATAGCGAAGACGTCGTGCGCCACCCGGTGGTCGCCCGCATCGTTAACGCCTATGAAGCCTGGGAAGAAGCAGACCAGAAACGTAAAGCAGAACTGGCCGCCGAGCGCAAACGCGAAGCCCAGGAACAGGAGCATAAATGAGTCAGGTCATTCTCGATTTACAGCTGGCTTGCGAAGATAACAGCGGAATGCCGGATGAAGCCCTGTTTCAGCGCTGGGTCGATAGCGTTATCCCGCAGTTTCAGGAAGAGTCGGAGCTGACGATTCGCCTGGTTGATGAAGCGGAAAGCCACGAGCTGAACCTGACCTATCGCGGGAAGGACAAACCGACTAACGTGCTCTCTTTCCCGTTCGAAGCCCCGCCGGGTATCGAAATGCCGCTGCTTGGCGACCTGGTCATCTGCCGTCAGGTGGTTGAACAGGAAGCGAAAGAGCAAGGTAAACCGCTGGAAGCGCACTGGGCGCATATGGTGGTCCACGGTAGCCTGCATCTTTTGGGCTATGACCACATCATTGATGAAGAAGCGGAAGAGATGGAATCCCTCGAAACAGAGATAATGCTTGCTCTGGGCTATGAGGATCCGTACATTGCCGAGAAGGAATAACCCGTTGCCGGCTTTGCCGGCGACTGGCCGCTATGCCGGGCGCTGAGTATACGCGTGACGAGCGACTATTTAACTAACATGAGAACCCATACGACGCCATGAGCGACGACAATTCACACAGTAGCGACACAGTAAACAGCAAAAAGGGATTCTTCTCCCTGTTACTCAGCCAGCTCTTTCACGGTGAACCCAAGAATCGTGACGAACTGCTGGCGCTGATCCGTGATTCCGGGCAAAACGACCTTATCGACGAAGATACGCGCGATATGCTCGAAGGGGTAATGGATATCGCCGACCAGCGCGTCCGCGACATCATGATCCCCCGCTCGCAGATGATTACCCTGAAACGCAACCAGACGCTGGACGAGTGCCTCGATGTGATCATCGAATCGGCCCACTCGCGTTTCCCGGTGATCAGCGAAGATAAAGATCACATCGAAGGGATTCTGATGGCCAAAGATCTGCTGCCGTTTATGCGCAGCGATGCCGAAGCCTTCAGCATGGAAAAAGTGTTGCGTCCGGCGGTTGTCGTGCCCGAGAGCAAGCGGGTTGACCGCATGCTGAAGGAGTTTCGCTCCCAACGTTATCATATGGCTATCGTTATCGATGAGTTTGGCGGCGTCTCAGGTCTGGTGACCATTGAAGACATCCTTGAGCTCATCGTCGGTGAAATAGAAGACGAATACGACGAAGAAGAAGATATCGATTTCCGTCAGCTGAGCCGCCACACGTGGACGGTGCGCGCGCTGGCCTCAATCGAAGATTTCAACGAAGCGTATGGCACCCACTTCAGCGATGAAGAGGTCGACACCATCGGCGGTCTGGTCATGCAGGCGTTTGGTCATCTGCCTGCCCGCGGCGAGTCTATCGACATTGATGGTTACCAATTCAAGGTCGCAATGGCTGACAGTCGACGTATTATTCAGGTACATGTAAAGCTTCCTGATGATGCCCCGCAGCCGAAGCTGGAAGACTAATCCAACGGGACGATTAACCTAAATGGTATTTGCCTCTCTTATTGAACGCCAGCGCGTACGTTTGCTGCTGGCGCTGTTATTCGGAGCCAGCGGAACGCTGGCTTTTTCACCTTATGACTTCTGGCCCGCAGCCCTTATTTCGTTAATTGGCCTGCAGGGTTTAACCCTCAACCGACGTCCCCTGCAAAGCGCCGCGATTGGCTATTTCTGGGGATTAGGGCTGTTCGGCTCCGGTATTAACTGGGTCTACGTGAGCATCGCGCAGTTCGGCGGTATGCCCGGTCCGGTCAACGTTTTCCTGGTGGTTCTGCTGGCGGCCTATCTGTCGCTCTATACCGGATTATTTGCCGGCATTCTTTCGCGCCTGTGGCCGAAAACCAGCTGGATACGCGTTGCCATCGCCGCCCCGGTGATATGGCAGGTTACCGAGTTTCTGCGCGGCTGGGTGCTGACCGGCTTCCCGTGGCTACAGTTCGGCTACAGTCAGATTGACGGCCCGCTCAAAGGCCTGGCGCCCGTGATGGGCGTTGAGGCGATTAACTTCCTGCTGATGCTCGTCAGCGGCCTGCTGGTATTGGCTATCGCGCAGCGTAACTGGAAGCCGCTGATTGCCGCCGTCGTGCTGTTCGCCCTGCCCTTCCCGCTTCGCTACATTCAGTGGTATCAACCGCTGCCGGCGCGCGCGACCACGGTTTCGCTGGTACAGGGCGATATCCCCCAGGCGATGAAATGGGACCAGAATCAGCTACTCAACACCCTGAAAACCTATCTGGATCTCACCCAGCCGCATATGGGTAAATCGCAGCTGATCGTCTGGCCGGAGTCCGCGATTCCGGATCTGGAAATTAACCAGCAGCGCTTCCTCAGCATGATGGACGACCTGATGCGGTCGAAAAATAGCTCGCTGATCACCGGCATCGTCGATGCGCGTCTGAACGCGCGCAATCGCTACAATACGTACAACACCATTATTACGCTGGGCAAAGATAACCCGTACAGCTACGACTCAAAGAATCGCTACAACAAGAATCATCTGGTGCCGTTTGGTGAGTTTGTGCCGCTGGAATCGATTCTGCGTCCGCTGGCGCCGTTCTTCGACCTGCCAATGTCCTCTTTCAGCCGCGGGCCGTACGTGCAGCCGCAGCTGGTGGCGCATAATATGCGTCTGACGGCGGCTATCTGCTACGAGATCATTCTTGGCGAGCAGGTGCGGGATAACTTCCGCCCGGATACGGATTTTCTGTTAACCATTTCGAATGACGCATGGTTCGGCAAATCTATCGGCCCCTGGCAGCACTTCCAGATGGCGCGAATGCGCGCGCTGGAGCTGGCCCGTCCGCTGCTGCGCAGCACCAATAACGGCATTACCGCGGTCATCGGCCCACGCGGTGAAATACAGGAGATGATCCCGCAGTTCACCCGCGCCGTATTAACCACCAAAGTGACCCCAACGGCAGGACTGACGCCGTACGCGCGTACGGGGAACTGGCCGCTGTGGGCGTTAACCGCCCTGTTTGGCTTTGCTGCGCTGCTGATGAGCCTGCGCCAGCGCCGTCAATAATTGCTTCTCCCGCGGCGGCACTCGTCGCCGCGGTCATCTCCCCTTCTTATCCATTCTGGCACGACCATTGCTTAATAAATACATGTAGCAACGCGATCCTCGGGGGTACAACCCGGTTGCACCACCATCGATCGTCAGGCGGCGCTATTTTGGTGCAATGGGGGATTTTTGCCTTTAAATGGTGCGGTGCGCTTCGCAAAAATCAACAATATAAGAGCAAAATCTTTACATTAAGCCAAACTAAATGCTAACAAACACATACAAATGCTGCACGCAAAGACGGCAGCGATAAAAAAGCACACACATTCACAATGGGTATCAATAGCGTCTGACGGCGCTGAGGATAAGGAGTCGGATATGCAATTACGTAAACTGGCCGCAGCAATGCTGGTCATGGGCCTCACCGCTGGGGTGGCGCATGCAGAAGATGCGGCATCCACCGCAGGCCAGAGCACTCTGGATAAAATTGCCAAAAACGGCGTTATCGTCGTTGGTCACCGTGAATCATCCGTTCCGTTCTCTTACTATGACAACAAGCAGCAGGTCGTTGGCTACTCTCAGGACTACTCGAATGCGATCGTTGATGCCATCAAGAAGAAGCTGAACAAACCGGATCTGCAGGTCAAACTGATCCCTGTCACCTCACAAAACCGTATTCCGCTGCTGCAAAACGGCACGTATGATTTCGAATGCGGCTCCACCACCAACAACCTTGAACGCCAGAAACAGGCGGCCTTCTCCGATACGATTTTCGTCGTCGGTACCCGTCTGCTGGTGAAAAAAGGCGGCGCGATTAAAGATTTCCCGGACCTGAAGGATAAAGCCGTCGTCGTCACCTCCGGCACCACCTCCGAAATTCTGCTGCACAAGCTGAACGACGAGAAAAAAATGAATATGCGTATTATCAGCGCAAAAGATCACGGTGACTCTTTCCGTACTCTGGAAAGCGGTCGCGCGGTGGCCTTTATGATGGATGACGCGCTGCTGGCGGGCGAACGTGCGAAAGCGAAAAAACCGGATAACTGGGAGATTGTCGGTACCGCTCAGTCTCAGGAAGCCTACGGCTGCATGCTGCGCAAAGATGACCCGCAGTTCAAAACGCTGGTCGATGAGACGGTCGCCCAGGTTCAGACCTCCGGTGAAGCCGAAAAATGGTTCGATAAGTGGTTTAAAAATCCTATTCCGCCAAAGAACCTGAATATGAACTTTGAACTCTCTGACGAGATGAAAGCGCTGTTCAAATCACCTAACGATAAAGCTCTTAACTAATTAAAAAAACAAAGGGCGGGGAATCCTGCCCTCCCGATTGTTGCTACGGCGCGGACAGACTATACGGCGGCTGGTCGTTCCCCAGCGGCCGCGAATACCGAAACAGGCTGAGCAACAATCTTCGAGGGTAGCGCTGCTACCCTTTTTTTTCCAGGAGTCATTTATGTCAATAGACTGGAACTGGGGAATATTCCTGCAACAGGCCCCGTTCGGCAACACCACCTATTTAGGCTGGCTGTGGAGTGGTTTTCAGATCACCGTCACCCTGTCTGTAACGGCCTGGATTATCGCGTTCTTTGTAGGTTCGCTCTTCGGTATTCTCCGTACGGTCCCGAACCGTCTGCTGTCGACTATCGGCACCTGCTACGTTGAACTTTTTCGTAACGTTCCGCTTATCGTTCAATTTTTCACCTGGTATCTGGTGGTGCCTGAACTGCTGCCGGAAAACATCGGCATGTGGTTTAAGTCCGAGCTGGATCCGAATATTCAGTTTTTCGTTTCTTCGATGCTGTGTCTGGGATTGTTTACCGCCGCGCGCGTCTGCGAGCAGGTTCGTTCCGGTATTCAATCCCTGCCGCGCGGCCAGAAAAACGCCGGGCTGGCGATGGGGCTAACGCTCCCGCAAACTTACCGTTACGTTCTGCTGCCCAACGCCTATCGCGTTATCGTGCCGCCAATGACCTCTGAAATGATGAACCTGGTGAAAAACTCGGCCATCGCTTCCACCATTGGTCTTGCCGATATGGCCGCCCAGGCGGGCAAGCTGCTGGACTACTCGGCCCATGCCTGGGAATCGTTTACCGCTATCACCCTCGCCTACGTGTTTATCAACGCCGTTATTATGCTGATCATGTACGTGGTCGAACGTAAAGTCCGCCTGCCGGGCAATATGGGGGGTAAATAATGTACGATTTTGACTGGAGCTCCATTATTCCTTCCATGCCATACCTGCTGGCAGGGCTGGTGATTACCTTAAAAATTACCGTGACCGCGATTGTTGTCGGAATTGTGTGGGGGACGATCCTGGCCGTGATGCGCCTGTCGAGCTTCCTGCCGCTGGCGTGGTTCGCCAAAACCTACGTTAACGTTTTCCGCTCCATTCCGCTGGTGATGGTACTGCTGTGGTTTTATCTGATTGTTCCCGGGTTCCTGCAGAACGTGCTTGGCCTGTCGCCGAAAACCGATATCCGCCTGATTTCGGCGATGATCGCCTTCTCCATGTTTGAAGCGGCCTATTACTCGGAAATTATCCGTGCCGGCATTCAGAGTATCTCGCGCGGCCAGTCCAGCGCCGCGCTGGCGCTGGGTATGACCCACTGGCAATCCATGAAGCTGGTGATTCTGCCGCAGGCCTTCCGCGCCATGGTACCGCTGCTGCTGACGCAGGGCATCGTCCTGTTCCAGGATACCTCGCTGGTTTATGTTCTGAGCCTGGCCGACTTTTTCCGCACCGCCTCAACTATCGGCGAGCGTGATGGAACCCAGGTAGAGATGATCCTGTTCGCAGGCGCCGTATATTTTGTGTTTAGTCTCAGCGCATCGCTGTTGGTCAGCTGGTTGAAGAAAAGGACTGTGTAATGATTACCCTGAAAAATGTTTCAAAATGGTATGGTCACTTTCAGGTGCTGACCGATTGCTCCACGGAAGTGAAAAAAGGCGAAGTGGTGGTGGTCTGCGGGCCTTCGGGTTCGGGTAAATCAACGCTGATTAAAACCGTAAACGGCCTGGAGCCCATTCAGCAAGGTCAAATCATCGTCGACGGCACCACCGTCAACGATAAAAAGACCAACCTGGCCAAACTGCGTTCGCGCGTCGGGATGGTATTCCAGCACTTTGAGCTGTTCCCGCATTTATCGATTATCGAGAACCTCACCCTGGCGCAGGTCAAGGTGCTCAATCGCGACAAAGCCGCCTCCCGGGCGAAAGGGCTTAAGCTGCTGGAACGCGTGGGGCTTTCCGCTCATGCCGAAAAATTCCCCGCCCAGCTCTCGGGCGGCCAACAGCAGCGCGTGGCCATCGCCCGCGCGCTGTGTATGGATCCTATCGCCATGCTGTTTGATGAACCCACTTCCGCGCTGGATCCGGAGATGATTAACGAAGTGCTGGACGTTATGGTTGAACTGGCAAATGAAGGGATGACCATGATGGTGGTCACCCATGAAATGGGCTTTGCGCGTAAGGTAGCCAACCGGGTTATCTTTATGGATGAAGGAAAAATTGTCGAAGACGCCGATAAAGAAGCGTTTTTTGCTAACCCGCAATCTGAACGCGCCAAAGACTTCCTCGCCAAAATTCTGCACTAATCTTCCGGCGTGTACGGTACCGTACACGCCTTTTATCTCTTCCCGCTCCTGTCTCTCTCCATAGTTATGGCAATAGCTTTGCCGCTCTCAAATACGCGTCATAAATACATCCAGCCTCACGCCAAATAATTCACGACCTGAAACGCTCAATTCAACAAAAATTCACTCTTTACATCGTGGATTACATAATCTGTCATAGATAACATGGCGCGAATTTGACAACAACGCTGAGCGCCGGCAGCGGATTTTTTTGATTTTAGAAAATTAAGATTCTTAAGATTGAGAACCCGGCTTCGTTAACCCTACTCAGTTAACGCTAAACATTCTTGACAAGGCTATAACGGACGAGTGAAACAAATGGATATTGCTTCGTGAATAATAAAAGTCTCATAACCGCCCTTTCTCTTTATATTCTGTTAACCGCATCGACATTGGCGAATGTATCGATTAGCAATACCAATCAGGTGGAACAGGATAAGGCACGTCAAAGCGCATTGGCACCAGCACAGCAGGAATATTCGGCATCAGGTACAGGATCGCAAAAATATAAACTCGCCTTTCCACTTGAAGCAACCTGCCGATATATCAACCATGTTGAAATTATTTCCGCTGACCACAAGTTGACCCGCGGTCTGTTAGGTAATATCGCTCGCCAGGCAGAAAAAAAGTGCCTGGGTATTGAAGGCATACGTCTACTCACCACAACCTTGCAAAATGAACTCATTGCCCGGGGATATATCACTTCGCTTATTGATGTACCTTCACAATCCTTGAATGATGGCATTCTGAGCATCACGTTGAGCTATGGCTATATCGGTAATATTAGCTGGGCTTCCGGCAATAGCGCGACAACCAGCCTGTGGAATGCCATACCGGCTAAAACAGGGGATATTCTGAAGCTAACCGAACTGGAACAGGGGATGGCTAACTTGCAGCGTTTACCCGGCTCATCGGCGCAGATGAAAATCATGCCGGGTAAGAACCATGCGGAAAGCGATATCCAAATCTCCCGGCATCTGGCACGAAACTGGCAAGTAGGCGCATGGCTGGATGATGCAGGAAGCCGTAGCAGCGGGCGTTACCAGGCCGGTGGCGCGCTTTATCTTTATGACCTGACGACGCTAAATGACATTTTCTATTTATCCATGGGGGGCGATGTCGAGTTTAATCAACATAACGATGGCAACCAAAATAAAAGCCTCTATTATTCTATTCCCTTTGGATTTTGGTCACTCAATCTTTACGGTTCACAAAGTGAATATCGTCAGCAGTTCAATGGTAGATACTCCACCATTGAATATAAAAGCAAAAATAATTATGCCAGCGCAACCTTAACGCGTCTAATTTCGCACACTCGCCAGCAAAAAACAACCATTGATGCGCGAATAGCAAAAAGTACCTCACATTATTATTTTGGTGGCAGCGAACTGAGCGTTATGCGCAAACAGAATCCTGCCTGGGATATTACGGCACATCATCAGCGATATTTTACCCATACAATCGTAGATGCCAGCCTGGGCGTACAGCGTAGCCTTCCCTGGCTCAGTTCAATGCCAACTCCGGAGGAAAAAGCCGGTCTGTACAGTAAGCTTTCGCGCATTATTCATGCCGACCTTCAAGCCTTAATGAAGTTTGAATCAACGGGGGATAAATTCAGCTATGCTCCGCATATTAATATACAAATTAGCCCCGATATCTTATCCGCAGACAATCAATTTAATATAGGCAATCGTTGGACGGTACGAGGTTTTGACGGTGAAAGAACCCTTTCAGGAAATCAAGGCTGGTACTGGCGCAATGATTTCATCTGGGATATGCCCGCCCCGGAACGACAGCTGTACTTAGGCATAGACGTTGGACGCATTACAGGAACAGAGCAGTACGGAAATGGCAAAGTCATGTCTGGCGCCACGGTGGGAATACGCGGAAGCATAATTTCAACTCAGTATGATTTATTCATCGGAACCCCACTGATAAAGCCAAACGGTTTTCATACAGACCCTGCAAACCTGGGATTTTCATTACAATGGAGGTATTAAAATCAGTTTTTCAACGCATCAGTTAACCTCATTTATTTCTAAAGGACTCTATTAAATGTTTAAATTCAATTTAACCTATGTTGCGCTAGCAGCAGCATTGAGCTCAAGCTTTGTTTATGCCGACCCGACAACTTACACCCATTTATCAGGCGCCAAAGTCATTGATATTGAAAAACCCAATGCCGCCGGCGTCTCACATAATATGTATCGTGAGTTTAATGTTGATAGTAAGGGTGTTGTTCTGAACAATAGCCCCAGCGATCTCTCCCATGCGACGTTGGGGAATATCGCTAAAAATAACAATCTGACTAATGGTAGTGCTTCTGTTATTCTTAACGAAGTTACCTCAAACCGTGCAAGCTCACTGAATGGATTTATTGAAGTTGCGGGTCAGCGAGCTGATGTGGTTATTGCTAACCCCAATGGTATTTCCTGCTCAGGATGTAGTTTCATCAACACCAATAAGGCGATTTTAACGACAGGAAAGGTAACATTCTCTGATACTGGCGCTATCGCCAGTTATGACGTTATCGGGGGTAAACTGTCCATCGACAAGAATGGAATGGATGCCAGTAATAGCTATGCGGTTCTGCTCGCCGATGCGATAGCCATTAACGGTACGGTTAATGCTACGAACGCGATAGTGGCCGCAGGAAACTTCACCTTTGATAACGGCTCTGGCGCGATAACCTCAGCGGGCAAAGCGGCAACGGCACGGCAGTATGTTTACCCTGAATATAGTATCGACATTAGTAATCTTGGCGGCATCAAAGCCAATAGTATTACAATGGTTGGCAATAATTTAGGTTTTGGCGTTCGAAATAAAGGCGCTATTGTTGCTAACACCAGCCTCTCTTTGACCAGCTTTGGCTCACTCACCAACGAAGGCTCTATCGCCAGTAATGGTATGATGACTCAGGTACTCTCTGCAGGCAATTTTAAAAATACGGGAAATATATCCTCGAATAATATCGCCTTACTGAATAGCCTCAGTTCGATAAGCAATAGTGGAACCATTTCCAGCACAGGAAATTTATTAGTCAACGCATCCGGAAATATCGAAAATACGGGTAAATTCAAAGCGGCCTCCACATTGAGCGTAATGACTAACGGTAACCTGAAAACGACATATGGTTCCAATTTACTTTCAGATAATCAGTTGACAGTCACCGCCGCCGGTAACATTGAAAACGGAGGCTCGACCAGAGGTAAAAACACAACGGTCACCTTCGGAGGAGACACGCTTAAAGTCACTGGCAATATTTTTGGCTACGATACTCTGCTGGTTCAGGCGAAAATAAATGACCAGATAACATCCGGGGAAATTACCAATTCTGGTACCACCTCCGGCGGCAACGTGACCGTAAAAACCGATGGTACTCTGGCGTTAACCAAAGGTAGCTTTATGGAAGCGACTGATACGCTGACGACAAAAAGCTACTGGCTTAAAAATGAAGGTTATATGGGAGCCGATACGATAGCTATTGATAACTATGTCACCCACAACTATGGGGCTATTGTTGGTCAGAATAATGTTGGCGTTAAAACCTATCATGAGCTTTATAATGAAGGCGAAATTTTAAGCTCATCAAATATGACGCTGGATACACGAAATCACGGTAATATTACTAACCGTTCTCACATAGGAGCTGGCGGCACTTTAACCATGTCAGTTAATAAAGTGGTTAACGGAGGATACCGCTGCGGTTTCCTGGGGTGGGCAACCTGTGGCAAAGGCACGATTTCCACGACTAATCTGGTTTTAAATTCCTCACATAAATACGCCAGTGAAATGGGCGGCACTCAGCAGTTTAAGAGCGCGACCATTAACACCATCAATTAACATGAAGTTATCATTGAAAATGCGCGTCTTTTTTTAAAAGAAAGTTAATGCTGGTGCTTCGGCACCAGCATTTTTACGCATACAGATGAAGGGTTAGCCTGCCCTTTAAAAGGAAGGCCAATATATTAACGCGCTTTATATTGGCCCTCGGGCTGGCTTAACGCCAGTGTAAAGGCTCCGCAAATATCTCTCCCGTATTTACGGCTCGAATGGCCGGCGCTGGAACTGATCGTGCCCGCATTTTGGACAACGCGGTAGCACATCCGGCGTATAAACCGGCAGATGGTAATGGCACTTCTCACACACCAGATTGCCGAGCCCCACGACTTCGCCGCTGTGATAGACGCCGTGGTGGCTGAGATCCTGGAACACCTCGCGCCACTCAAGCTGAGTTTTATCGGTAATATCCGCCAGCTCCTGCCACAGGCTCTCTTTGATCACCCGCATAAAGACGCTATCAGTCAGCTCATCCTGACTCTCTTCATAACTGAGCGCGAACTCTTCCAGATCGCGTCTGACAGCGCGGATAACATTCTCGATTTCGCTCTGCGTTAACTCGCCGGACTGGCTAATCTTGACCCTGGCCTGCTCCACCAGCGCATCAATATCGCGTTCTCCATTGCGTAACCGCTCGCTGAGCGTCGACACCAGCTCTCGGTAGAATTGAGCAACCTTGTTCATCTTTTCGCCTCCGGTGTGGTTAACTTCTTCTTATGATAGACGTTATCTGCGGATTGCTCTGCCAGCCAAGCCACAGAGTCGCGAAATATTCTCCACCGCTTTCATCTCTGTAAGTGTGTGAAAGGCTGTTTTGACGTTGGCGTTTGGGCTATGCTATGCCGATCTGAAATAACACATCCATTGGCTACATTTTGTAGCTGTATTGAAAACAGGACCACTGGCTGCCATGCAAGAGCAATACCGCCCGGAAGAGATAGAATCAAAAGTCCAGCAACACTGGGACGAGAAGCGTACCTTTGAAGTTACCGAAGACGAGAGCAAAGAGAAGTATTACTGCCTGTCGATGCTTCCCTATCCTTCTGGTCGACTACACATGGGCCACGTGCGCAACTATACCATCGGCGACGTGATTTCCCGTTACCAGCGTATGTTGGGCAAAAATGTTCTGCAGCCTATCGGCTGGGATGCGTTTGGTCTGCCTGCGGAAGGCGCCGCGGTGAAAAACAACACCGCTCCGGCCCCGTGGACCTACGACAATATCGCCTACATGAAAAACCAGCTGAAAAAGCTGGGCTTCGGCTATGACTGGAGCCGTGAAGTGGCAACCTGCACCCCGGAATACTACCGCTGGGAGCAGAAGTTCTTCACCGAGCTGTATAAAAAGGGGCTGGTCTATAAAAAAACCTCCGCGGTAAACTGGTGCCCGAACGATCAGACCGTTCTGGCGAATGAACAGGTTATCGACGGCTGCTGCTGGCGCTGCGACACAAAAGTTGAGCGTAAAGAGATCCCGCAGTGGTTTATCAAAATCACCGCCTACGCTGACGAGCTGCTGAACGATCTGGATAACCTGGATCACTGGCCTGATACCGTTAAAACCATGCAGCGCAACTGGATTGGCCGCTCCGAAGGCGTCGAAATCTCCTTCGACGTTAACGACTACGCCGACATGCTGACCGTTTATACCACCCGCCCGGACACCTTTATGGGCTGTACCTACCTGGCCGTCGCTGCGGGTCACCCGCTGGCGCAGCAGGCAGCAGCCAATAACTCCGCGCTGGCGACGTTTATCGACGAATGCCGTAATACCAAAGTTGCCGAAGCCGAAATGGCAACCATGGAGAAAAAAGGCGTCGATACTGGCTACAAAGCGATTCACCCGCTGACCGGCGAAGCGATCCCGGTATGGGCGGCAAACTTTGTGCTGATGGAGTACGGCACCGGCGCGGTGATGGCCGTTCCGGGTCACGATCAGCGCGACTACGAGTTTGCCAGCAAGTACGGTCTCAACATCAAGCCGGTCATCCTGGCCGCTGATGGCTCCGAACCCGATCTCTCCGAACAGGCGCTGACCGAAAAAGGCGTGCTGTTCAACTCCGGCGAATTCGACGGTCTGGATCACGAAGCTGGCTTTAATGCCATCGCGGATAAGCTCGCGTCTCTTGGCGTCGGCGAACGTAAAGTGAACTACCGTCTGCGCGACTGGGGCGTTTCCCGTCAGCGCTACTGGGGTGCGCCGATCCCAATGGTGACCCTTGAAGACGGTACCGTGATGCCGACGCCGGAAGATCAGCTGCCGGTTATTCTGCCGGAAGACGTTGTGATGGACGGCATCACCAGCCCAATCAAAGCCGATCCTGAGTGGGCGAAAACCACCGTTAACGGCCAGCCGGCACTGCGCGAAACCGATACGTTTGACACCTTTATGGAGTCTTCCTGGTACTACGCGCGCTACACCTGCCCGCAGTATGACCAGGGTATGCTCGACCCCGAAGCGGCCAACTACTGGCTGCCGGTCGATATCTATATCGGCGGTATCGAACACGCCATTATGCACCTGCTCTATTTCCGCTTCTTCCACAAGCTGATGCGCGACGCGGGCATGGTGAACTCTGACGAACCGGCTAAACAGCTGCTTTGCCAGGGCATGGTGCTGGCAGATGCCTTCTACTATGTTGGCGAAAACGGCGAGCGTAACTGGGTCTCTCCGAAAGAGGCGACCACCGAGCGCGACGAGAAAGGACGTATCGTTAAAGCCTTCGATCCGCAGGGTCGCGAGCTGGTCTATACCGGCATGAGCAAGATGTCCAAGTCGAAAAACAACGGCATCGACCCGCAGGAGATGGTGGAACGCTACGGCGCGGACACCGTGCGCCTGTTTATGATGTTCGCTTCTCCGGCCGACATGACGCTGGAGTGGCAGGAATCCGGCGTGGAAGGTGCGAACCGCTTCCTGAAACGCGTCTGGAAACTGGTTTACGAACACACTACCCTGGGTGAAGCCCCTGCGCTGGACGTTGCCAGCCTCAGCGAAGATCAAAAAGCGCTGCGCCGCGACGTGCACAAAACCATCGCGAAAGTGACCGATGACATCGGCCGTCGTCAGACCTTCAACACCGCGATTGCGGCGATTATGGAGCTGATGAACAAGCTGGCGAAAGCGCCGCAGGAAAACGATCAGGATCGCGCGCTGATGCGTGAGGCCCTGCTGGCCGTGGTTCGCATGCTCAATCCGTTCACCCCGCACGCCAGCTTTACCCTGTGGCAGGAGCTGGGCGGCGAAGGCGATATTGACAACACGCCGTGGCCGGTCGCTGATGAAAGCGCAATGGTTGAAGACACGACTCTGGTCGTGGTCCAGGTAAATGGTAAAGTTCGTGGTAAAATTACCGTTGCGGTGGATGCAACTGAAGAGCAGGTTCGTGAGCGCGCGGGTCAGGAGCATCTGGTCGCGAAATATCTCGACGGTGTGACCGTACGTAAAGTGATCTACGTTCCGGGTAAACTGCTCAATCTGGTCGTTGGCTAAGCGCAGGAGGAAGCGTGCGATATCTGGCAACATTGTTGTTATCTTTGGCGGTGTTAATCACCGCCGGTTGCGGCTGGCACCTGCGTAGCACTACGCAGGTTCCGACCGCAATGAAAACCATGATCTTCCAGTCGGGCGATCCCAATGGACCATTAAGTCGTGCTGTCCGTAATCAGCTGCGTCTGAACGGCGTTGAACTGGTCGATAGCAGTACCCTGCGCAAGGATATTCCTTCCCTGCGTCTGGAGACATCGTCCATTCAGAAAGATACAGCATCTATTTTCCAGGACGGCCGTACTGCGGAATATCAGATGGTGATGACGGTAAATGCCAGCGTCCTGATCCCAGGCCATGATATCTATCCCATCACGACCAAAGTCTACCGCTCGTTCTTCGATAACCCGCAGGCGGCGTTAGCGAAAGATGCCGAGCAGGACATGATCGTTCAGGAAATGTACGACAAAGCCGCGGAGCAGCTGATCCGTAAGCTGCCGAGCGTACACGTTGCGGATGTCGAAGCCACCAAAGAGGATGAGAAGCCGGTCACGACGACCCCAGCCGCTTCAACCTCCGGCAATCGCGTCTCCACCACGCTGGGTAACTGATGATTCGGTTGTACCCGGAACAGCTCCGCGCGCAGCTCACTGAAGGGCTGCGCGCGGCCTATCTGCTGCTTGGCAACGATCCGCTGCTGTTGCAGGAAAGCCAGGACGCCATCCGCGAAGCCGCGGCCGCCCAGGGCTTTATCGAACATCACACCGCCACCGTTGATGCCAGTACCGACTGGCCTGCCCTCTTCTCGTTAAGCCAGGCCATGAGCCTGTTTTCCAGCCGCCAGACGCTGCTGCTCATCCTGCCCGATAATGGCCCTAATGCGGCAATTAACGAACAGCTCGCGACGCTTGTCGGCATGCTGCATGACGATTTATTGCTCATCGTTCGCGGTAATAAGCTGACGAAAGCGCAGGAGAACGCCGCATGGATGACGGCGCTGACCAGCCGGGCGGTGCAGGTAAGCTGCCAGACGCCGGAATATGCCCAGCTGCCGCGCTGGCTCGCCGCGCGCGCAAAGCAGAATAATCTGCAGCTTGATGACGCGGCCAGTCAGCTGCTGTGCTACTGCTATGAAGGTAATCTTCTGGCGCTGGCGCAGGCTCTGGAGCGTCTGTCGCTGCTGTGGCCGGACGGTAAACTGACGCTGCCGCGGGTTGAGCAGGCGGTGAATGATGCCGCGCATTTCACCCCCTATCACTGGGTTGATGCGCTGCTGGCCGGGAAAAGTAAGCGCGTACTCCACGTTCTGCAACAGCTGCGTCTGGAAGGCAGCGAGCCCGCTATCCTGCTGCGCACCCTACAGCGCGAGCTGCTGCTGCTGGTCAACCTGAAGCGGCAGTCGGCCCATACGCCGCTGCGTTCGCTGTTTGACAAACATCGCGTGTGGCAGAACCGCCGCCAGTTGGTTAGCGATGCGCTGGCCCGCCTCAGCGCCGACCAGCTGCGCCAGGCCGTCACGTTGCTGACCCGTGCCGAACTCACCTTCAAGCAGGATTACGGGCACTCCGTATGGCCCGAGCTGGAAAGTCTCTCTTTATTGCTCTGCCATAAAGCGCTGGCAGACGTTTTTATTGATGGTTGATATGACTCAGTTACTGGCAATGTACGGCGGCACCTTCGATCCGGTGCATTATGGTCACCTTAAACCGGTGGAAATTCTGGCCAACCAGATTGGCCTTAATCAAGTCACCATCGTGCCCAACAACGTGCCGCCGCACCGCCCGCAGCCCGAAGCCACCAGCGACCAACGCAGGCATATGCTGGAGCTGGCCATCGCGGATAAGCCGCTGTTTATCCTCGACGATCGCGAACTCAAGCGCGACACGCCGTCATACTCCGCGCAAACCCTGCGCGAGTGGCGCCAGGAGCAAGGGCCAAAACGGTCGCTGGCGTTTATTATTGGCCAGGATTCGCTGCTCACCTTTACCACCTGGCACGACTATGAAAGCATTCTTGATAACGTGCATCTGATCGTTTGCCGGCGCCCGGGCTATCCGCTGACCATGGCGTGCGAGCAGGAGCAGCAGTGGCTGGACAAACATCTCACTCATGACGTAGAGCGGATGCATAGCAGCCCGGCGGGGGTTATCTACCTGGCCGAAACGCCGTGGTTTGATATCTCAGCCACCCTGATTCGCCAGCGTCTTGAATCCGGCGAATCCTGCGCGGACATGCTGCCGGAAACCGTACTCGACTATATCCATGAGCAGAAGCTCTACTGCTAGCCTTGCCACAAGGACAGTCTCATAGACTCCTTTCGAGAGGGTCATCATGAAGTTATGGTTAGTTCGTCATGGCGAAACCGAGGCCAACGTCGCGGGCCTCTATAGCGGGCATGCGCCCACTGCGTTAACCGAGCGCGGAATCAAACAAGCGCAAACGCTGGGAAAGCGGCTGCGGGCCGTTCCGTTTCAGCGCGCGTTTTGCAGTGAGCTTGAGCGCACCCAGCGCACGGCCAGCCTCCTGCTGGGCGACCGTGACGTCCCCCGCCAGTCCTTCGCCGCGCTCAATGAAATGTTCTTCGGCGACTGGGAAATGCGCCACCACCGCGATTTACAGCAGGAAGATGCCGAAAACTACGCCGCATGGTGCGCCGACTGGCAGCACGCGGCGCCCACCAACGGGGAGGGCTTCCAGGCGTTTGCCGAACGCGTCCGCGGCTTTACCGTCACCCTCTCTCAGTTTCGGGAACTTGACCATCTGCTTATCGTCGGTCATCAGGGCGTGCTTAGCCTCTTAGTCGCGCAACTTCTGAACATGCCGGATTCGGCGATGTGGCACTTCCCCATCGAGCATGGCGCGTGGAGCCTTGTCGATCTCCAGCCTGATTTCACCACGCTGCGCGTACTAAATAGCCGGGCCGTTTGGCTGGCGGAAGAAGAATTGCGCGCAGACCATTGACAGTGCAAAGCAGGCTGTTATTCTCCGCAGCCAGGCTGCATCCGCCATTTGAACTTTGCAGAAATTGTTTTACAAAAATGGCGATGCAATCATCGGCGATGGATGGGATGATAGCCGCCTTCACCGCCCGTTTATCGACATTTATCCCGACTTCGCCAACAGTTCGGGTATACTGTCAGGCTGTTTATTGTTATCACTCTTCACACACCCAGGGGGAACTCTTGCAGGGTAAAGCACTCCAGGATTTTGTTATCGACAAAATTGATGACCTGAAAGGTCAGGACATCGTAGCCATTGACGTTCATGGCAAATCCAGCATTACAGATTGCATGGTTATCTGCACAGGCACTTCCACGCGCCATGTTATGTCCATTGCCGACCACGTTGTGCAGGAGTCTCGCGCCGCCGGGATGCTGCCGCTGGGCGTTGAAGGCGAAGCCGCCGCGGACTGGATCGTGGTCGATCTCGGCGACGTTATGGTTCACGTTATGCAGGAAGAGAGCCGTCGTCTGTACGAGCTGGAAAAACTCTGGAGTTAGCGCGTGAAGCTGCACCTGGTAGCCGTTGGCACCAAAATGCCGGACTGGGTTCAGACCGGCTTTAGCGAATATCTGCGCCGTTTTCCAAAGGATATGCCGTTCGAACTGGTGGAAATTCCCGCCGGTAAACGCGGCAAAAACGCCGACATCAAGCGCATTCTCGAAAAAGAAGGTGAAATGATGCTGGCGGCTGCAGGCAAAAACCGCATCGTCACCCTGGATATTCCGGGGAAACCTTGGGATACGCCGCAGCTGGCGCGCGAACTGGAACGCTGGAAACAGGATGGCCGCGACGTTAGCCTGCTTATCGGCGGCCCGGAAGGCCTTTCACCCGCCTGCAAAGCGGCGGCGGAACAAAGTTGGTCGCTCTCAACGCTCACCCTACCTCACCCGCTGGTTCGCGTACTGGTGGCCGAGAGTCTGTATCGGGCGTGGAGCATTACCACCAACCACCCTTACCACCGTGAGTAATGATGACCAGGGTAGACTAAGCAGCGAATGAAATTACAGAATTCTTTCCGCGACTATACGGCTGAATCCTCGCTGTTCGTGCGCCGGGCGCTGGTCGCTTTTTTGGGGATTTTGCTGCTTACCGGCGTACTGATCGCCAACCTTTATAACGTGCAAATTGTGCGTTACACCGACTATCAAACGCGTTCAAACGAAAACCGCATCAAGCTGGTCCCGATTCCGCCGAGCCGCGGCATTATCTACGATCGCAACGGCACGCCGCTGGCGCTCAACCGTACGATTTACCAGCTGGAGATGATGCCGGAGAAGGTCGACAACGTTCAGCAAACGCTGGATGCGCTGCGCGATGTTATCGACCTCACCGATGACGATGTGGCGAACTTTAAAAAAGAGCGCGCCCGCTCGCACCGCTTTACCTCTATTCCGGTGAAAGTTAACCTCAGCGAAGTGCAGGTCGCCCGTTTCGCAGTGAACCAGTACCGTTTTCCCGGCGTGGAAGTCAAAGGCTATAAGCGCCGCTACTATCCCTATAACTCCGCCCTGACCCACGTTATCGGCTACGTCTCTAAAATTAACGATAAAGACGTCGATCGCCTGGATAAAGAGGGGAAGCTGGCTAACTACGCCTCCACGCACGATATCGGCAAGCTGGGCATCGAGCGCTATTACGAAGATGTCCTGCACGGGCAAACCGGCTATGAAGAGGTTGAAGTGAACAACCGTGGCCGCGTGATTCGCCAGCTGAAAGAGGTCCCGCCGCAGGCCGGGCGCGATATCTATTTAACGCTCGACCTGAAGCTACAGCAGTACATTGAAACGCTGCTGGCCGGCAGCCGCGCGGCGGTCGTAGTCACCGACCCGCGCACTGGCGCAATCCTCGCGCTGGTCTCGACGCCAAGCTACGATCCCAACCTGTTCGTTGACGGTATTTCCAGCAAAGACTACTCCGGACTCCTCAACGATCCCAATACGCCGCTGGTTAACCGCGCGACTCAGGGCGTTTACCCACCGGCGTCGACGGTTAAGCCATACGTGGCCGTCTCGGCGCTCAGCGCCGGGGTTATTACCCGCAACACCAGCCTGTTTGACCCCGGCTGGTGGCAGCTTCCCGGCTCGGATAAACGCTACCGCGACTGGAAAAAGTGGGGCCACGGCCATCTGAACGTCACCAAAGCGCTGGAGGAGTCGGCCGACACCTACTTCTACCAGGTCGCCTACGACATGGGCATCGATCGCCTGTCGGAGTGGATGGGCAAATTCGGCTATGGCCACTATACCGGCGTTGACCTGGCGGAAGAGCGCTCCGGCAATATGCCGACCCGCGAATGGAAGCTCAAGCGCTTCAAGAAACCGTGGTACCAGGGCGATACTATCCCGGTCGGCATCGGACAGGGCTACTGGACAGCGACGCCTATCCAGATGAACAAGGCGCTGATGATCCTGATTAACGACGGCGTGGTTAAAGTACCGCACCTGCTGCAGAGCACGGTGGAGGACGGCAAACCGGTGCCGTGGGTTCAGCCGCATGAACCGCCGGTCGGCGATATTCACTCCGGTTTTTGGGAAATCGCCAAAGACGGGATGTTTGGCGTAGCCAACCGCGGCAACGGTACCGCGCATAAATACTTCGCCAGCGCGCCGTATAAAATTGCGGCCAAATCGGGTACCGCTCAGGTCTTCGGCCTGAAAGCCAATGAAACCTATAACGCGCACAGAATCGCTGAACGCCTGCGTGACCATAAACTGATGACGGCGTTTGCCCCTTACAACAACCCCCAGGTTGCCGTGGCGATTATTCTTGAGAACGGTGGCGCAGGTCCGGCAGTCGGTACCATTATGCGTCAGATTCTCGATCATATAATGCTGGGTGATAACAACACCAATCTGCCGAGTGAAAACCCGGCGGTAACGGCTGGGGAGGATCAATAATGACTGATAATCCGAATAAAAAATCGCTATGGGATAAAATCCACCTCGACCCCACCATGCTGCTTATCCTGCTGGCGCTGCTGACCTACAGCGCGCTGGTGATCTGGAGCGCCAGCGGTCAGGACATGGGCATGATGGAGCGCAAAATCGGCCAGATCGCCATGGGGATTGTTATCATGATCGTCATGGCGCAAATCCCGCCGCGGGTCTATGAAGGCTGGGCGCCCTATCTCTATATCTTTTGTATTATCCTGCTGGTGGCGGTTGACGCCTTCGGCGCCATCTCCAAAGGGGCGCAGCGCTGGCTGGATCTCGGCATCGTCCGTTTCCAGCCGTCGGAAATCGCCAAAATAGCCGTACCGCTGATGGTGGCGCGCTTTATCAACCGCGACGTTTGCCCGCCATCGCTGAAAAATACCGCTATCGCGCTGGTGCTGATTTTCCTGCCTACGCTGCTGGTCGCCGCGCAGCCTGACCTCGGGACCTCGATTCTGGTCGCCCTGTCCGGTCTGTTTGTCCTCTTTCTGTCTGGCCTGAGCTGGCGTCTGATTGGTATTGCCGTGGTGCTGGTCGCCGCCTTTATTCCCATCCTCTGGTTCTTCCTGATGCATGATTATCAGCGCCAGCGCGTAATGATGCTGCTCGACCCGGAAACCGATCCGCTCGGCGCGGGTTACCACATTATTCAGTCAAAAATCGCCATCGGCTCCGGCGGACTGCGTGGAAAAGGCTGGCTACACGGAACCCAGTCGCAGCTGGAGTTTCTGCCTGAGCGCCATACCGACTTTATCTTTGCCGTCCTGGCGGAAGAGCTGGGGCTGATCGGCGTGCTGATTCTGCTGGCGCTCTATATTCTGCTGATTATGCGCGGGTTGTGGATTGCCGCCCAGGCGCAAACCACCTTTGGCCGGGTGATGGCCGGTGGTTTAATGTTGATTTTATTCGTTTATGTCTTCGTAAATATTGGTATGGTAAGTGGTATTTTACCGGTGGTGGGGGTACCTTTGCCGCTGGTCAGCTACGGGGGCTCTGCCCTAATCGTATTGATGGCCGGGTTTGGTATCGTCATGTCGATCCATACTCACAGAAAAATGTTGTCGAAAAGCGTGTAAGGGGTTCGCGATGCGTAAGCAATGGCTGGGGATCTGCATAGCAGCAGGGCTGCTGGCGGCATGTTCGAGTGAAGACGTTCAACAGAAAACGGTCAGCACTCCACAGCCGGCCGTTTGCAATGGCCCAACGGTGGAGATTAGCGGCGCCGATCCGCAGTACGAAACGCCTAACGCCACGGCGAATCAGGATTATGAACGCGACGGCAAAAGCTACAAAATCGTCCAGGATCCGTCTAACTTCACCCAGGCAGGCTTCGCAGCCATCTACGACGCCGAGCCTAACAGCAATCTGACCGCATCGGGAGAAGCGTTCGATCCCACGCAGCTTACCGCGGCCCATCCTACGCTGCCGATCCCAAGCTACGCGCGGATCACCAACCTGGCGAACGGCCGCATGATCGTCGTGCGCATCAACGATCGCGGGCCTTACGGTAACGATCGCGTGATTTCACTGTCCCGCGCCTCAGCCGATCGTCTGAATACCTCGAACAATACCAAAGTGCGCATCGACCCGATCGTCGTCGCACCGGACGGCTCGCTTTCCGGTCCGGGTATGGCCTGTACCACCGTAGCCAAACAGACCTACGCGCTGCCCGCCCGCCCGAATCTTGACGGCGACAGCGGCGCGGCAATGAGTCAACCCGCGCAAACTGACGTGCACGCCATCAGTAATTCAACGCTGAAGCCGGAAGACGCCACCGGCGCGCCGGTCAACAGCGGCGGTTTCCTCGGCGCCCCGACGCCGCTGAATAATGGCGTGCTGGAAGGCAGCGAGCCTGTCGTTCAGAGCGCGCCGGTGACCGCCCCGGGTTCAGTACAAGGCAGCGTTGCACCCGCCGTGGCCGCCACCGCTGCCGTAGCGCCTGCCGCAGCGGCCAGCGCCAGCGGCGATTTCGTCGTACAGGTCGGCGCCGTCAGCGACCAGGCCCGCGCGCAGCAGTACCAGCAGCGTCTGAGTCAGCAATTTTCCGTCCCGGGCCGCGTCACGCAAAACGGCGCGGTATGGCGTATTCAGCTCGGCCCATTCAGCAGCAAAGCGCAGGCCAGCACGATTCAACAGCGTCTGCAAAGCGAAGCTCAGCTGCAGTCATTTATTACTCGCGCCAACTAAAGGCATCGCACCCGCCTCCCCTGCTCGTTGCGCATGACAAAGTCATTAACAAAGTCGTGCGCAATGTCGGATGCTGGTTCGTAGTGCGTTTGTTATAGTAAGGCACTTTTTTTAACTCCATCACGGATGCCGTTGTTCAGACCATGAAGACCTCTTTTACCGCTCGCTTACTCGTTACGGCGCTCTCCGTGGCAGCGCTGTCCTCCGCTGCCCGCGCCGATGACCTGAATATCAAAACGATGATCCCAGGCGCCCCGCAGATTGACGCCGAATCCTGGATTCTTATCGATTACAACTCAGGCAAAGTCCTGGCAGAAAACAACGCCGACTCCCGCCGCGACCCGGCGAGCCTGACCAAAATGATGACCAGCTACGTGATTGGTCAGGCCATGAAAGCGGGCAAGTTTAAAGAGTCCGATCTGGTCACCGTGGGTAACGACGCGTGGGCGACCGGCAACCCGGTCTTTAAAGGCTCCTCGCTGATGTTCCTTAAACCGGGTATGCAAGTGCCGGTTTCGCAGCTGATCCGCGGCATCAACCTGCAGTCCGGCAACGACGCCTGCGTGGCGATGGCCGACTACGTCGCCGGCAGCCAGGATGCCTTCGTCAGCCTGATGAACAACTACGTTAACGCCCTTGGTCTGAAAAACACCCACTTCCAGACCGTACACGGCCTGGATGCCGATGGTCAGTTCAGCTCCGCGCGCGACATGGCGCTTATCGGCCAGGCGCTGATCCGCGATGTCCCGAATGAATACACCATCTATAAAGAAAAAGAGTTTACCTTCAACGGTATTCGTCAGCTCAACCGCAACGGGCTGCTGTGGGATAACAGCCTGAACGTCGACGGGATTAAAACCGGCCATACTGACAAAGCGGGCTATAACCTCGTGGCGTCGGCAACCGAAGGCCAGATGCGCCTGATCTCCGCCGTGATGGGCGGCCGCACCTACAAAGGCCGCGAGTCTGAAAGCAAAAAGCTGCTGACCTGGGGCTTCCGCTTCTTTGAAACCGTTAATCCGATTAAAGCCGGTAAAGAGTTCGCTTCTGAGCCCGCCTGGTTTGGCGATACCGATCGCGCCTCGCTCGGCGTGGATAAAGATGTTTATCTGACTATCCCGCGCGGTCGCATGAAAGATCTGAAAGCCAGCTACGTGCTGAATAACGCTGAGCTGCACGCGCCGCTGCAGAAAAATCAGGTGGTAGGCACCATTAACTTCCAGCTGGATGGCAAAACGATCGATCAGCGCCCGCTGGTCGTACTGCAGGAAATCCCGGAAGGCAATTTCTTCGGTAAAATCATTGATTACATTAAATTAATGTTCCATCACTGGTTTGGTTAAAAATCGACCACTTGAAAGTGTGATTTACATCCCCATATACTAGGTATCCTGATAACTCCCACACGTCGTGGGAGTTATTATTTTTTGTTGTAACACCGGAGCTGACATGAAAACCAAACTTAACGAACTGCTTGAATTCCCTACATCATTTACTTACAAAGTAATGGGACAGGCGTTGCCGGAGCTGGTTGACCAGGTGGTTGAAGTGGTACAGCGCCATGCACCAGGTGATTACTCTCCGACGGTAAAACCCAGCAGCAAAGGCAACTACCACTCTGTCTCTATTACCATCAATGCAACCCATATTGAGCAGGTAGAAACCCTCTACGAAGAGCTGGGCAATATTGAAATCGTTCGGATGGTGCTGTAAATCTCTTCCCCTGACCCGGCATCCACGCCGGGTCATTCTCGCTTTCTCGCTGTGATATACTGCCCCACTCAAATCATTCTCTCTCTGCGGAGACGTTGTTTTGCAGCACAATAAAATCCTCATCCGCCAACTCGGCCTGCAACCTTACGAACCTGTCTCGCAGGCAATGCATGAATTTACCGACACCCGCGACGATGCCACGCTGGATGAAATCTGGCTGGTAGAGCATTACCCGGTGTTCACACAGGGTCAGGCCGGAAAGGCCGAACATGTTCTGGTTCCCGGCGAGATCCCCGTTATTCAGAGCGATCGCGGCGGACAGGTCACCTATCATGGTCCCGGACAGCAGGTGATGTACGTTCTGCTGAACCTGAAACGGCGCAAGCTGGGCGTACGTGAGCTGGTTACGCTGTTAGAGCAAACCGTTGTGAATACCCTGGCGGAGTACGGTATTGAATCGCACCCGCGAGCCGACGCCCCCGGCGTCTACGTGGGCGATCGAAAAATCTGCTCCCTGGGCTTGCGCATTCGCAAAGGCTGCTCATTCCACGGCCTGGCGCTGAATATCAACATGGATCTGTCACCGTTCCTGAGGATTAACCCCTGCGGTTATGCCGGAATGGAGATGACCCAGATGCGCCAGTGGCTGCCCGATGCCCGTACGGAGACCGTGTCTCCACGCCTGGCCGCCAATCTGCTGGCGTTGCTCAACGATCCACCCGCGGAATATCTTCAAGGCCGCTAGCCATCACGTCCCGCTACTGCGGGACGTCACATTTATCCCTCAGGCGCGATTAAGCCTTTATTTTTGCAATCAATTATCACTAATAAAATAATTGTGGCCGCTATAATGGTGCTAATCATCACTAGCGGAAATACAGAGTGGAAGAAAATAACGCTCAGAGCGTACCAACCGAACGAGTTGACGATCGCTACGATCGGCAGATGTTTCGCATTTTGCGCAACATAGACCTCAATTTACTCACTATTTTTGAAGCTGTTTACGTCCATAACGGTATCGTCAACGCGGCAAAAATACTGAATATCACGCCGTCGGCGATTAGTCAGTCCCTGAACAAACTGCGTGCCCTCTTCCCTGACCCGCTCTTTATTCGCAAGGGCCAGGGCGTGACGCCAACGGCCTACGCCACGCATCTGCATAAGCATATCAGCCAGGGGATGGAGGCGTTTCTCAACGCCCTGGATTTAACCGGCAATACGCAGCGGGAACGGGTAATAACCGTTGCCACCTCCCCGGCTATCGGCGCGTTGATCATGCCGGTTATCACCAAAAAGCTGCGGAGCGTCTTTCCCCAGATTTTGCTGCACAACGTCGCCATTACCGACGCGGCCAGCCAGTTAAACCAGCGTCAGGTTGACCTGCTGGTCGATAGCTTCCCCCACAGCGGGCAGGCGATTACGCACCATGTGCTATTTCAGGATAGCGTACATATCTTCTGCCGGGCAGGGCATCCGGTCCTCGCGCTCCCCGCAAACTCAGCAAACCTGAGCCAATATGAATTCGCTCTCCTGCAGCCCGAAGGCCAGCGCTATACGACAATCCTGCGTCACCTGGAGGAGCATCTCGGCGAACGCCGCTATGGTTTCAGCAGCTACAATCTGTTAACTCAAGCAGCCCTGGTCAACGACAGCGATATGCTGGGGCTAATCACTTCCGGAATGTTTTCCCTGGTCGAGAAGATTTGGCCCTTAAAGATGCTCGATTTCCCGCCGCTGCGGGAAGAAAAAATTGATATTGCGCTGCACTATAACAAGCTCAGCGCGCAGGAGCCCTTGCTGAAAGAGATCGTAGAGACGATTCGTCAGGCTTTTTAGCCGATAAGGCACGAGAGGGAAAAGCATAAAACAACAACTATTTTACAATTTGCCCGGCCAGCAGGCTGCTTTATGCCCCGTATCAATGATATACTGCCTGCGTTTAATTCAAAAATAGTTGATAAATGCAACATTTACTTGAATTGATTCGCTTTCCTTCGTCACTCGCAACTGGAACACGCACGCTATGAGTAAACCCATTGTGATGGAACGCGGTGTAAAATACCGCGATGCCGATAAAATGGCCCTTATCCCGGTGAAAAACGTGGCAACTGAGCGTGAAGCTCTGCTCAGAAAACCGGAATGGATGAAAATCAAACTTCCGGCTGACTCGTCCCGTATCCAGGGGATCAAGGCAGCGATGCGTAAGAACGGCCTGCACTCCGTGTGCGAAGAAGCCTCTTGCCCTAACCTCGCGGAATGTTTTAACCACGGAACGGCAACCTTTATGATCCTGGGCGCCATCTGTACCCGTCGTTGCCCGTTCTGCGATGTTGCCCACGGTCGCCCGGTGACGCCGGACGCCAACGAACCGCAAAAGCTGGCGCAAACCATCGCCGATATGGCGCTGCGCTATGTGGTGGTGACTTCCGTGGATCGCGACGATCTGCGCGATGGCGGCGCTCAGCACTTTGCCGACTGCATCAGCGCGATTCGCGAAAAAAGCCCGACGATTAAAATTGAAACCCTGGTGCCGGACTTCCGCGGCCGTATGGATCGTGCGCTGGAAATCCTTCAGGCGACGCCGCCGGACGTGTTTAACCATAACCTGGAAAACGTGCCGCGCCTGTATCGCCAGGTCCGCCCGGGGGCCGACTACAACTGGTCCCTGAAGCTGCTGGAACGTTTTAAAGAAGCCCACCCGGAGATCCCGACGAAATCGGGCCTGATGGTGGGTTTAGGCGAAACCAATGCTGAAATCGTAGAAGTGATGCGCGATCTGCGCCGCCACGGCGTCACCATGCTGACGTTAGGCCAGTATTTACAGCCGAGCCGCCACCACCTGCCGGTACAGCGCTACGTCAGCCCGGATGAGTTCGAAGAGATGAAAGCCGAAGCGATGGCCATGGGCTTTACCCATGCTGCCTGCGGGCCGTTCGTTCGTTCCTCCTATCATGCCGATCTACAGGCCAAAGGCATGGAAGTGAAGTAATCTCTGCCTCGACCGCGGCGTGATATTTTTAGCGCAGCGGTCCGTTCTGCCGATGCGTTTCGTTACCCGCTAAAAATCCCACCCCGGTAACAGTTGGTTGCATCTTTTTCGTCAAAACCCAGTGCAAATAACAAAAGAGGCCGCAGCGCTATCGCTGCAGCCTCTTTGCCGACGCGGTTTATCCCCGCCGGTAGCGAGCCCCCTCGTTCAGGAAACTCGTCGCGAATTACTCTTTATGAGAGAGCTTCTGTGCCGGCGCTTCTTCAGCACTGGTCTTTTTCGCACTGTCATCGTCATCGTTCATGGCTTTTTTAAAGCCTTTGATAGCCGAGCCCAGGTCTCCACCCAGCGTGCGTAACTTTTTGGTACCAAACACCAGGATAATCAGCGCTGCGACTACCAGCAGTTTGGTAATACTAATCTCACCCATAGCTAACCTTCTTCTCTAATACAAGCTGCGAATACGCCATCATACACGCATACAATTAACGGCTATTTGACGCGCGGACACAATAGCAATCTGTAACAAGGTGAATCAAGCCTTGTTTAAAAAAACGTCATAATAATTGCGGTGGCGCAAAGCGGCGATTCTGCAACACCGGCAGACGCTCGCGTACCTGCTGAATATAATCAGCTGAAAGTTCGGCAAAAATCAACTGCGGCCGCTCTCCTGCCCCGGCAAGCGTTGTTCCTAAGGGATCGACAATACGACTCTGGCCGATATTACGCGTCCCGCACTCCCCGGCGGCGACAATATAACAGGTAGTATCCAGGGCCCGCGCCGCCAATAGCGTCGCCCAGTGGTGCTCCTTCAGCGGCCCTTTTACCCACGCGGCGGGCAACACGATGAGCTGCGCACCGCTGAGCGCTAACGACAGCGCCAGCTCAGGGAAACGTAAATCGTAGCAGGTCATCAGCCCGACGCGCATCCCATCCACCTCGATAAGCAGCGGAATCTGCCGCCCGGCATCGACCAGCCGGGACTCCTGAATATTGAAAGCATCATACAGATGCAGTTTCTGATATTGCGCAATAATCTTGCCCTGACGTAGCGCCACCAGCGTATTCGCTGCCCGTCCTTCGCCGGAAGGAATATGCAGGGTCAGCACCGTCGTCAACGCGCTGTTTTCGCTCTCTGCCAGCAAGAGCCGTAGAAAGCCGCCATCAAGGCGCTGGGCGGATTTAACCGATAAGTCCGCATCGCTATCGTCTCGCGCCAGCAGCGCTTCCGGGAGAACCAGAAGCGCAGCCCCCCGCTCCGCGGCCTGACGCATCATGCTCACGCAGGTCTGCGCGTTTTCCGTCCAGTCCGGCGTTACGGCAAATTGTCCGGCAGCAACAAGCATCTTTTCTCTCCCGTCAGGTTAGTCATAGCCAGTGAGGTCTTTCGCGCGCTACACTCGAAGTTTAGTCTCGATCAATAAACAGGGAATGACCGTGTTGCAACTCCTTTTGGCTGTGTTTCTTGGCGGCGGCACCGGCAGCGTTTTGCGCTGGTGGCTGGGTATGAAGTTTAACCCTATGCATCATGCTATCCCCATTGGTACGCTCACCGCTAACCTGCTGGGCGCTTTTATTATCGGCGCAGGGCTGGCATGGTTTAACCGCCTGACGGATATCGATCCGATGTGGAAGCTGCTTATCACCACCGGCTTTTGCGGCGGGCTGACCACCTTCTCCACGTTTTCCGCCGAAGTGGTGTTTCTACTCCAGCAGGGGCGCTTTAGCTGGGCGTTACTCAACGTACTGGTCAACTTGTTAGGCTCATTTGCCATGACGGCCACCGCGTTCTGGCTGTTTTCACATGCGGCCAGCCGCTAGCCCCTGACCGCAGGCAAAAAAAAACCCGCCATGAGCGGGTTTTTATATTCTACTGACGCGTTGCTTAGATAGGCATTACGTTTGCAGCAGAAGGGCCTTTGGCACCGTTAGTGATTTCGAACTCTACGCGCTGACCTTCAGCCAGAGTTTTGAAACCGTTGGACTGGATTGCAGAGAAATGTACGAATACATCTTTGCTGCCATCTTCCGGAGTAATGAAACCGAATCCTTTGGACTCATTAAACCACTTAACGTTACCTTTAATCTTAGACATCAAAATTACCTTTATATGAAAAAATCGACACTAATACTGTGTCGGGTATCAGTACACCAATTGTGGTACCTTTTGTCCAGCGCAACTTTGCTAAAAAGTGATAAAAGTCTCTATCTTTTTGCACCGGGATCACGTTAGTCATTGTTTTTCAACAAGACAGTCCGCTTATCTCTTTTATTGCTATAAAAAATCGCATCAAAACTGAATGCGCGCCCAGGCAAAGTAAACGTTTCCGTTGTTATAGGTGCCCGGGATATAGGTCATCTGGAACGTGGCCGGGCCGTAACCGATAGAAGCCAGAGGCAGCACGACCGGAATCGGGATGTAGTTCCAGTTATCGCGCGCCGTCACGCCAAGCGTATAGCCTAAACCCAGATGGAAATTATCGTCTGCTAAGGGACGCCAGGTTTTCTCCCAGCCATAGCCGCCGATAGGCTCCCACTTATTATAAGAGTCTTTAAAGGCCATCAAATAGATGCCATGCCAGTTCCCTTTATCATCCCAGCGCGAGACGCCGAAGCCGGCGCCCCAGGGACGTTCGTTGTAGCGGTCCGTTTTCTCTTTGTCATAGGCGAAACGGGCGTGCCAGGTCACCGCGGGGATATAAAGATCATAGTGCTCAGGCTCATTCCAGGTCTGCGCGACGTTATCGCTCAGCGTATTGTAGCCGTCGCGAAGCGTCGAACTAAACGAAGCATTAGCGGAGGTGGATGATAGCAGCAGGCCCAGGCATCCCAGAAACAACCCTATAAATCGACGTCGCATTACACTTTTCTCTTACCAGTATCATTTTTAAAGCGGAGTAAGATAACAAAGATAATCTTAATACTACCTTAACGGTATTAGGCAAACTCTTGATTTATCCGGTGCAAAAAATCTGAAAATCTCTCGCATCCAGGCTTTGACCAGGCGGGCATATTACTGCCTGACAGGGATTCTCATCGATTTATTGATTTGCGTCAGCGAGTTTTGCCCGTTTTTTAGGCACATTCCCTCACTAAATTTTTTCTTCGCTTCATTTATTAGTAGATTCTTTGGGTTAATGGTTTAGGGGTAAAAGAATGCTTACGCTAGTAGAGATCCTGATTGGGATTGTGGTCATTGTGGGCGTCGCCCGCTATATCATTAAAGGCTATTCCGCCACCGGCGTGCTGTTCGTCGGTGGCTTAGTATTACTCATCGCCAGCGCGCTGATGGGGCATAAGGTTTTACCAGGCGACGCAAAGAGCACCGGTTATTCTGCAACCGATATCGTTGAATATATTAAGATACTGCTGATGAGCCGCGGCGGCGACCTCGGCATGATGATCATGATGCTCTGCGGTTTCGCGACTTATATGACGCACATCGGCGCCAATGACATGGTGGTGAAGCTGGCGTCAAAACCGCTGCGCTTCATTAACTCCCCCTATCTACTGATGATCGCCGCTTATTTCGTTGCCTGCCTGATGTCGCTGGCCGTCTCCTCCGCTACCGGTCTGGGAGTACTGCTGATGGCGACACTGTTCCCGGTGATGGTCAACGTGGGCATCAGCCGCGGCGCTGCCGCCGCTATCTGCGCTTCTCCGGCGGCGATTATTCTCTCCCCCACTTCCGGGGATGTCGTGCTGGCCGCCAAAGCCGCCGAAATGCCGCTGATTGACTTTGCTTTTAAAACCACGCTGCCCATTTCCATTGTGGCCATTATCAGCATGGCGATCGCTCACTTTTTCTGGCAGCGCTACCTGGATAAAAAAGAAAACGTCGCCCATGAAATGCTCGATGTAAACGAGATAACCACGACCGCCCCCGCTTTCTACGCCATTCTGCCGTTTACGCCGATAATCGGCGTACTGATTTTCGACGGCAAATGGGGGCCGGAGCTGCACATCATCACCATTCTTGTGCTCTGCATGCTGCTGGCGGCGGTTCTGGAATTCTGCCGCGGCTTTAACACCAAAAATGTGTTCAATGGCCTGGAAGCGGCGTATCGCGGCATGGCTGACGCGTTTGCCGGTGTGGTGATGCTGCTGGTGGCCGCCGGCGTCTTTGCTCAGGGGCTGAGTACCATTGGCTTTATTAACGGTCTGATCTCTATCGCCACGTCGTTCGGCTCCGCCAGTATCATTCTGATGCTGGTGCTGGTCATTCTGACCATGCTGGCGGCGATGACCACCGGTTCCGGTAACGCCCCCTTCTATGCTTTCGTTGAGATGATCCCGAAGCTGGCGCACTCTTCCGGCATCAATCCGGCTTATCTCTCGATCCCGATGCTGCAGGCATCTAACCTTGGCCGAACCATTTCTCCGGTCTCCGGCGTGGTGGTCGCCGTGGCCGGGATGGCAAAAATTTCGCCGTTCGAAGTGGTGAAACGGACCTCTGTCCCGGTGCTGGTTGGTTTGTTAGTGGTGATTATCGCCACCGAAGTTCTGGTTCCCGGCAGCGCAATCCGCTAACGCTGAAACCGTGTGAAAAGGCGCCTGTTGGCGCCTTTTTTATGCTTTAATAACTCAATGTTATCAATGACCATTTGTCATCAGGAATAAAAATGTTCAGGAAGGATTTAGTTGCCATTGCCCTTTTGCTCAGCGCCGCCCAGGTCAGCGCAGATCCGCTGATCGCCACGCAATACGGTGATTTTGACCGCTACGTGCTGGCTCTCTCCTGGCAAACGGGGTTCTGCCAAAGTATGCAAGACCGAAACCGCAGCGAACCGGAAGAGTGCCGCCTGCAGCAGGAACTCAGCAATAAAGCCGATTTTCTCACCGTTCACGGCCTGTGGCCGAGCCTGCCAAAATCTATTGCCGTGCGCGGGGTGGACGAGCGCCGCTGGATGCGCTTTGGCTGTGCGACCCGCCCTGTTCCCAATATGCCGGAAGCAAAAGCCGGGCAAAAATGTCGGGCGGCTGAAACCGGGCTCTCGCTGGAAATGGCCAATAAGCTTAACGGCGTGATGCCGGGTTCGGGCGGTAACTCATGTCTCGAACGTTATGAATACGCCAAGCATGGCGTTTGCTTTGGTTTCGATCCTGACAACTATTTCGGCACCATGGTGCGCCTGAACGGCGAGATCAAACAGAGCCATCTGGGCGCTTTCCTGGCCAGGCACTATGGGCAAACCGTTAGCCGGGATGACTTCAACGCCGCGGTTGCTGAAGCCTATGGAAAACAGAACGTCAGGGCTTTCAAGTTAACCTGCAACGGCAACCCCGCCTATCTGACTGAGATGCAAATCTCCATCAAAGCCGCGGCCATTAATGCCCCTCTCTCCGCTGATTCATTCTTACCCCAACCCCATCCGGGGAACTGCGGTAAGCAATTTCTGCTGGATAAAGCCGGCTAGATTTCATACAACTTCGCTATGGTTCGTTGATGAATGTGCGTTTAATCACTTCAAACCACCAGCAAGTCTCAGTATGATGAGAGGACATTAACCCTTGCCATTTTCGGTGAGGGTTTTCTTTTACGGACAGGTTCCTGGATAACATGGAGTATGAGATGACCAGACCCGCAATTATCATTAATGAACTGGATGCAGAACGCATCGACAGGCTGCTGGAACAACCGGCTTTCGCCAACTCACCGGTAGCGGACGCGCTGAATGACGAGCTCGACCGCGCGCAGATGCTGGCCCCGGAAGCCATGCCGCATGATGTTGTCAGCATGAATAGCCAGGTCAGATTTCGCGATTTAACCACCGGTGAAGAGCGCATCCGCACGCTGGTTTTCCCGGCGCAGGTCACGGATAGCGCCACCCAGCTTTCGGTGATGGCGCCGGTTGGCGCAGCCCTGCTGGGCCTCAAAGTCGGCAGCACCATTCACTGGGAATTACCGGGCGGCACCTCAACGCACCTTGAAGTGCTGGAATTGCTGTATCAGCCGGAGGCCGCTGGCGATTTCCACCGTTAATCTCCCCGCTGCCTGAAGCGTTTCGCGCTTTATCCAGAGGATGTTACTGCATCCTCTTTCTGCATCTTTCGCTCTTCTCCTCTCTTTTGACAAACTTTTACGCCGCCCTCGTACCGTTCTGACAATTTTGCGACCTGAATGGCACAATACTTTCCTATAATGTGTTGATATAAAAGCAGACGAACAAGGAGGAATGCATATGTATAAAACCATCATAATGCCCGTTGATGTCTTTGAAATGGAGTTAAGCGATAAAGCCGTTCGCCATGCGGAGTTTTTAGCCCAGCAGGACGGGGTTATCCATCTTCTCCACGTACTGCCCGGTTCATCAAGCTTCACGATGAGTCGTTTTACCGCCGATCTGCGCCGCTTTGAAGAGCATTTGCAGCATGAAGCAGAAACGCGCCTGAAAACGATGGCCGGCCATTTCAGCATTGACCCGTCGCGAATCAAAATGCACGTCCGCTTTGGCAACGTGCGCGATATGGTCAATGAACTGGCCAATGAAATTAAAGCCGATGTGGTGGTGATAGGCTCCCGCAACCCTTCGATCAGCACCCATCTGCTGGGTTCCAACGCCTCAAGCGTGATTCGCCATGCGCATATTCCGGTGATGGTGGTCAGGTAGCGGCAGTAAGGTAAAAAAAGAGGCTACCCCAGGGTAGCCTCTTTGCTGTGCAGGTTTGGTCTTACTTTATTATGAATTATGCAGTCTTAGTGCGAATCAGGTAATCGAACGAGCTCAAGGACGCCTTCGCACCTTCGCCGGTGGCGATAATAATCTGTTTGTACGGAACGGTCGTGCAGTCGCCGGCAGCGAAAACGCCCTTCACGTTGGTTTCACATTTCGCATCAATGATGATTTCACCCATGCGGTTGCGCTCAATCGCGCCTTCCAGCCAGTTGGTATTCGGCAGCAGACCGATCTGCACGAAGATCCCCGACAGCGCCACGTGATGCTCATCGCCGCTCACGCGGTCGCGGTACTGCAGGCCAGTGACTTTGCTACCGTCGCCCACCACTTCCGTGGTCTGCGCGTTGAGAATGATATCGACGTTTTTCAGGCTGCGGACTTTATCCTGCAGAACCTGGTCGGCCTTCATTTCCGGCGCGAACTCCAGCAGAGTAACATGTTCAACTACGCCAGCCAGATCGATTGCCGCTTCCACACCGGAGTTACCGCCGCCGATAACCGCCACGCGCTTGCCTTTAAACAGCGGGCCGTCGCAGTGCGGGCAGTAGGTCACGCCCTTGGTACGATACTGATCCTCACCCGGCACGTTCATGTTACGCCATTTCGCGCCGGTGGCAATGATAACGCTACGCGCTTTCAGCACCGCGCCGGAGGCGGTCTCAACCTGATGCAGGCCACCTTCAACCGTCGCCGGGATCAGTCTGGAGGCGCTCTGAGAATCGATCACATCAACATCGTATTCGCTGACGTGCGCTTTTAATGCGCCAGCCAGTTTCTGGCCTTCCGTTTTGGGTACGGAAATATAGTTTTCAATATCAACGGTATCCAGCACCTGGCCGCCAAAGCGTTCACCCATCAGGCCGGTACGAATGCCTTTACGCGCGGAGTAAACGGCTGCCGCTGCGCCGGACGGGCCGGAGCCAACGATTAAGACATCATAGGCTTCACGTTTATTCAGCTCTTCCGCCGCGCGTTTTTCCGCGCCGGTATCCACTTTGGCAACGATTTCCGTCAGCGTCATGCGACCCTGACCAAATTCCTTACCGTTCATAAATACCGCCGGTACGCCCATCACGTTGCGTTCGGTGATTTCATTCTGATACGTTCCGCCGTCAATCGCCGTGTGCTTGATGCGCGGGTTCAGTACCGCCATCAGGTTCAGCGCCTGAACCACATCCGGGCAGTTATGGCATGAAAGCGAATAGTAGGTTTCGAACTCAAAATCACCGTCGATATTGCGGATCTGCTCCAGCAGGGTCTGCGCTTCTTTTGACGGATGACCGCCGGTCCACAGCAGAGCCAGAACTAAAGAGGTGAATTCATGTCCCAGCGGAGAGCCGGCAAAGCGCGGCCCCTGGCTGGAGCCGGGATTGGTAATCAGGAATGACGGCTTACGCACCGCCAGGCCGTTATCTTCTTTGAAGGTAACTTTATCTGACAGTTCAGCAATTTCAGCCAGCAGTTCCCTGATTTCTGCCGATTTAGCGCCGTCATCCAGCGTGGCAATCAGCTCAACAGGTTTGGTCAGCTTCTCAAGATAAGCCTTGAGCTGGGTTTTCATGTTGGTGTCGAGCATTTTTATCTCCTGGGCTTAAAACATCATCATGCAAGCGGCCTCGTCCGGGCAGCCTGAATACGCTTGCATCATGGTGTTGGAATGAAATGGGCGCCGGTGCGCCCATGACTGAAATAATTTCCCAAGTCTTTCACGCCATAGCTGCGTTGGCGTGAAAGACGATGGAAATTTAGATTTTGCCGACCAGGTCCAGAGACGGAGCCAGAGTCGCTTCACCTTCTTTCCATTTAGCCGGGCAAACTTCGCCTGGGTGAGAAGCTACGTACTGAGCTGCTTTGATTTTACGCAGCAGGTCAGACGCGTCGCGGCCGATACCTTCAGCGGTAACTTCGATAGCCTGGATGATACCCTGCGGGTCAACAACGAAGGTGGCACGATCTGCCAGGCCTTCATCTTCACGCATGTTGTCGAAGTTACGGGTCAGGGCGCCAGTCGGGTCGCCGATCATCGCGTATTTGATTTTCGCGATGGTTTCAGAGCTGCTGTGCCACGCTTTGTGAGTGAAGTGAGTGTCGGTAGAGACGGAGTAAACGTCTACGCCCAGCTTCTGCAGTTCTTCGTAGTGGTCTGCCACATCGCCCAGTTCGGTCGGGCAAACGAAGGTGAAGTCAGCCGGGTAGAAGAAGAAGACGCTCCAGCGGCCTTCAGTATCTTTCTCGGTAACTTCGATGAATTCACCGTTTTTGAACGCCTGGTTTTTGAAAGGTTTGATTTTGGTATTAATTAAGGACATCTATACTTCCTCCGTGTTTTCGTTGAGGTCTAAGTTAACGAATTTTTCCTGACTCGACCAATGCGTTTGCATTATCGAATCAATAAGCGTTATCTAACAACCGGAACAAGACAACTTTGTGAACCTGTCAACGCGATGGCAATCTTCTACCGCGTTTCGCATTATATGCGCTGAAAAGTAAAAAGGCCGCCCTCGCAGGCGGCCCCGTTACCTGAAACACCCGCAGGTAGGTTCAGCGCCAGTAGCTGGCAGTGTGTTGCGCTCTACACCTTAATGTAACAGCTAAGGGATTACATCACCCGCTGAACGAAAGGGCAATCCGCGCGGCGGCAGGTCTTACCTATGGCTGTAATAGGTTTTACCGCTCCCCATACCTATTCCGGTGATTTCCCCGGGCATCACCATGTCGAAACGCCCGTTCTTTCTGACATGTTTCCCGCGTTAGCGCGATGCAGACCGTCCCCGCTGCCGCTCTTCCAATTGCCATACTTGCCCGCAGGACCAGCGAAAGCCGGAGAATAAAAATATTTAATTACCGCCCGCGGTTGATGAACACCCTCAGTGCCACACGCGGATCAGTAATTTATAATATGAATAACCCAATAGACTTCAACAAGCGTTCGGGCTTCCCGTTAAAGAAAAACTACAGATGATAAGCGGGGCAAGGTAAGTATTTATAAATGACCTCCTCCCCTGCCTTCAGCGGTACACAAAAGGATCTGGTAGAATGCGCAACGCTGGTATATATTTAGATAAACTTAATAACGGCGCCTGCATTAAATAATAAGAAACAAATATTCACACAATGAATATAATACAGACATATAGTCACCTATTTTCCATACCGCCAGCTTAACAGGACGTTGATAATGGCTAATCTTTACGATCTCAAGAAATTTGATCTGAACCTACTCGTTATTTTCGAATGCATTTACCAGCATTTGAGCATCAGTAAAGCGGCGGAAACGCTATTCATTACGCCTTCTGCCGTCAGTCAGTCGCTACAGCGGCTACGCACCCAGCTGAATGACCCGCTATTCGTTCGTTCAGGTAAAGGAATTACGCCTACCACCGTCGGGGTTAATCTCCACCATCATCTTGAAAAAAATCTTAATCAATTAGAACAAACTATTTATCTCACCAATCGTTCTGAATTAAAGAAACGTCTGGTTGTTTATGCGCCGCAGCTTTTTATTACCCCTAAAACAACCAGCCTGATCCATATGTTATTAGATGATTCAAACCTTCACGTTGAACATCATGACCTGCTGGCGTCAGGAGAGTCGGTAGAAAGCCTGCTGGCCTACCGTAAAGCCGACCTGATATTCAGCACCACCCCCCTGTCATCGCGAGCCACGGTGTGTAAACGTATCCAGGAGCTGGACATTTCACTGGTTTGTAGCGAAAATCATCCACGGCTGGCATTGCTAACAACGACGAAAGCCATACTGCAGGAGCGCTTTACTTATTATATTTGTAACGATCAGGGAACGAAGTCTTTTCAAAGCCAGGCTGCCGGCATACTTTCTGATAGAAAAATTTCTTTCAGTAGCGACTCATACACCGCTATCCTTAATGTTATTCAGCAAACTGATATTATTGGTTTTGTGCCTACCTGTATTTTAGAGCACATCAGTTTCCATAATAAATTTAAAATTATAGAGGCGCCATTTAAGATCCCCTCCATCGCTATTTATATGATTTACAATCGGGTAAACCTTGACGACCCGAACTTTGCAAACTTTATCGACGAGTGCGAAAAGAATAATATTATTGAATAATTTAAGCCATTTGATTTAATTGATGAATGATAACTAATCGCTTGATTAAGAAATAAATATGATATAAGTACACAGTATCTTTAAGAATTAAAGGAATAATGGCTGTGTCTTTTATAAAACTTCCATTACCCGAGTCCGTTCTGCAGGCCAGTCAGCAGCGAATAGAATGGGTAATGGAAAACTTCTCCCGTATTTGCGTCTCTTTTTCTGGCGGTAAAGATTCTACAACCATGCTGCATCTCACGGCGCAGCAGGCCCGCCGTACAGGCAAAAAGATTTGCGTCCTGTTTGTCGACTGGGAAGCGCAGTTCTCCTGCACCATTGCGCATTGTGAAAAGATGCGCGCAGAGTATCGCGACGTTATTGAGCAATTTTTCTGGGTCGCGTTGCCTCTCACCACCCAGAACTCTCTGACCCAATATCATCCCGAATGGCAGTGCTGGGAACCCGGCGCGCGCTGGGTGCGCCAACCGCCAAAGGACGCGATTACCGATCCCGGCTTTTTCCCGTTTTATCAATCGGGCATGAGTTTTGAAACGTTCGTTCGCGAATTTGCCGATTGGTTTTCGCGAAATCGTCCCGCGGCGATAATGATCGGCATCCGCGCCGATGAATCGTTAAATCGGTTTATCACCATCTCCTCGCAGCGCAAGCTTCGCTTCGCCGACGATAAACCCTGGACCACCTCCGCGCCGGGCGGACACGCGTGGTACATCTACCCTATCTACGACTGGAAAACCGCCGATATCTGGACCTGGTTCGGTAAAAGCGGCCTTTCCTACAACCCGCTCTATAACCTGATGTATCAGGCGGGCGTTCCGCTGCGCTATATGCGTATCTGCGAACCCTTTGGCCCGGAGCAGCGCCAGGGGCTGTGGCTCTACCATGTGCTGGAGCCTGAACGCTGGGCCGCCATGTGCCAGCGCGTCAGCGGCGTCCACTGCGGCGGGGTCTACGCCGGTCACGATAATCAGTTCTATGGCCATCGTAAGCTGGATAAACCCGCGCATCATACCTGGAAAAGCTTCGCCCTGTTTTTACTCGACAGCATGCCGGAGAAAACGGCGGAACATTACCGCAATAAAATCGCCGTCTATCTTCACTGGTACCAAAAAAAGGGAATGATGGATATTCCGGACACGCAACCGGCGGATATTGGCTCGAAAGACGTCCCGTCCTGGCGGCGCATCTGTAAGGTTCTGTTGAACAATGATTACTGGTGCCGCCAGCTCTCTTTCAGCCCGACCAAAGCGACGCAATATAAACGCTATCGCGAACGGATGAATAAAAAGCGCCAGCAATGGGGAATACTATGCAACGACAATTAATCCAGGATCTCGAACGCTATCTACAATCGCTGGAAGATGAAGAGGAAAAGATTACTGCGCTTAACGCCTTTCGCCAGATTCTGCATGAATATAGCCCCTTCAAATCACAACCGGTTGACTGCGTATTGTGGGTAAAACAGGACGCCGTTTTGCCTAATGATTACAACCCAAATAACCTTGCTCCACCGGAAAAACGCCTGCTGTTCACCTCGCTGGAAACGGACGGCTTCACGCAGCCCATTGTGGTAGTGAAACAGGATCAGGAGCGCTATTCCATTATCGACGGTTTTCACCGTCATGAGCTGGCGAGCGGCAGAGCGGCGCTGAAAAAACGGCTGAAAGGCTACCTTCCCGTCACCTGCCTGGAAAAGAGCAGCCCCGGGCGTGATTCTCTGATGGCCGCCACCATCCGCCACAACCGGGCGCGCGGACGTCATCAGATTCATGCGATGTCGGAAATCGTCCAGGAGCTGGCGCATCTCGGCTGGTGTGACGAGAAAATCGGCAAAGAGTTAGGGATGGACTCAGACGAAGTATTGCGCCTGAAGCAAATCAACGGCCTGGTGGAGATGTTCGGCGACCGTCAATTTTCTCAGGCGTGGACCGTTAAATAACTACAGACGACACAGTCGTTCCGCCGCAGCCAGCAGCGTGGCTGGCTGTTTGGCGAAGCACAGGCGTATCAGCTTATGCGGGAACGGATCGGCGCAGAACACCGACAGCGGGATCGCCGCAACGCCGATCTCGGTGGTGAGCCAGCGGCAGAAGTTGACATCATCCAGATCGGAGACCGCGCTGTAGTCCGCCAGCAGGAAGTAGGTCCCTTCGCAGGGCAAAATTTCCAGACGGCTGGCGCGCAGCGCATCAATAAACAGGTCCCGCCGCTCGCGGTAAAACGTCGGCAGCTGGCGATAATGCTCCGGCTCGCTGCGCAGCATATCGGCGATCGCCAGCTGAGCGGGGGTGTTGACGGCGAAGGTCAGATACTGATGCACTTTACGCAGCTCGGCGCTAATGGCGGCAGGCGCCACGCAGTAGCCCACCTTCCAGCCGGTCATATGAAACGTTTTACCGAATGAAGAGACCGCCACCGCCCGCTCGCGCAGCTGCGGATGCGCCAGCACGCTGGCATGCCCTTCGGCGGCAAAGCAGATATGTTCGTAAACCTCATCGCTCAGCACATAGATTTCACGATCGGCAATCGCCTGCCACAGCGCGGCAAAATCTTCCCGCTGCCATACCGTCGCTGACGGGTTGTGCGGCGTATTGAGGATAACCAGCCGGGTTTTGTCGCTGAGGCTCGCGGCGAACTGCTGCCAGTCAACGCGAAAATGCGGCGGCTGGAGAGCAATGCGCTTCAGCACGCCGCCCGACAGCTCAATCGCCGGGGCGTAGCTATCATAGCTAGGGTCAAAGCAAATGACTTCGTCGCCGGAACGTACCAGCGCGGTAATCGCCGCATACAGCGCTTCCGTCGCGCCGGCGGTAACGGTCACGTCGCTGTTGGCATCGGGACGGTAGCCGTACAGCTCTTCCGTTTTATCGACGATGGCGTCGCGTAGCGCGGCCACGCCGGTCATCGGCGCGTACTGATTCGCCCCCTGCGCCACGTGATGCGCCAGACGCTCCTGCAGATAGCGCGGACCATCGAAATCCGGGAACCCCTGCGACAGGTTAATCGCCTGATGCTGCTGGGCCAGAGCGCTCATTTGGGTAAAGATCGTGGTGCCCAGTGAAGGAAGTTTACTCTCAGGAATCAGTGGCTTATTGCTCATTCTTTTTGTACCGTCTGTCATGCTGTTGTTGAAGCCACTATAACACGATGTTAATATTTGGCAATCAAGACGCTTAGACGTCTAAATGATAATGTTATTTCGCTTATGCTTATGAGTGGAAAACAGCGAGCAGCACAACGCCACCGTCAGCACGACCTACCGCTCACTCTGGAGAACTCATGATCCGCGCTATCGTGACCGATATTGAAGGCACCACCAGCGACATTCGCTTCGTCCACAACGTCCTGTTCCCGTACGCTCGCGAACGCCTGGCCGGCTTCGTGACCGCCCAGCAGTTTGTCGATCCGGTAAAGACCATTCTCGATAACCTGCGCGAAGAGATCGCCCAACCGGCGGCCAGCGTCGAGCAGCTTATCGCTACCCTGTTCGCCTTTATGGATGAAGACCGCAAATCCACCGCCCTCAAGGCGCTCCAGGGGATTATCTGGCGCGAAGGCTACGTCAATGGCGACTTCACCGGCCACCTGTATCCTGACGTCCTGCCGTCGCTGGAAAAATGGAAGTCACAGGGTATTGATTTATATGTATATTCCTCAGGCTCTGTCGCCGCGCAGAAATTGTTATTTGGCTACAGCGACGAAGGTGATATTACTCATCTGTTTAACGGCTATTTCGATACCCTGGTAGGCGCCAAGCGCGAAGCGCAGTCCTACCGCAATATTGCTGAGCAGCTGGGACAGCCTCCTGCCGCCATTCTGTTCCTGTCCGATATCCATCAGGAGCTGGATGCCGCCGAAGAGGCCGGCTTCCGCACCCTACAGCTGGTGCGCGGCGACCGTGACCCGGCCAGCCACCATCCGCAGGTTCAGCGTTTTGACGATATTCATCCGGAGCAGATCCCAGCATGAGCGCATTAACCATTTTTTCCGTGAAAGACCCGCAAAACTCTCTCTGGCACAGCACGAACGCCGAAGAGATCCAGCAGCAGCTCAACGCCAAAGGCGTCCGCTTCGAGCGCTGGCAGGCCGACCGCGATTTAGGCGCGGCGCCAGCTTCAGAAACGGTTATTGCCGCCTATCAGCATGCGATTGATAAGCTGGTGGCTGAGAAGGGTTACCAGAGCTGGGACGTGATCAGCCTGCGTGCGGATAATCCGCAGAAAGAGGCGCTGCGGGAAAAATTCCTCAACGAGCATACCCACGGGGAAGACGAAGTGCGCTTCTTCGTCGAGGGGGCCGGCCTGTTTTGCCTGCATATTGGCGACGAGGTATTCCAGGTGCTCTGTGAAAAGAACGACCTGATTTCCGTTCCGGCGCACACGCCGCACTGGTTTGATATGGGCTCGGAGCCCAACTTCACCGCCATCCGCATCTTCGACAACCCGGAAGGCTGGATTGCCCAGTTTACCGGCGACGATATCGCCAGCGCCTACCCGCGGCTGGCGTAACGCCGCGATTCAACGGGTGAACAGGCTTATCATCACTCTCAAGGCGCTTTCCCGGAGGCGGCGCGTAACGCGCCTGTCCGGGCTACCCGACCCGCAAACGGCGATGATCCTGTAAGCCGGGCAAGGCGCCAGCCGCCGCCTGGCGATTCTCTGCGCCTAAGCGCCAATAAACCTCGGCGGGTCGAAAGCGGTCACCGGCGGCAGCGCGTCCCGCCACGGCGCAATCTCCACCCAGCAGCTTTGGGCGCTGCAGCCCTGCCCCAGCCGAGAGCTGCCGCGATCTTCGGTCAACACGTTGGGATTGCCGTGCTTATCCAGAGACCCCTTTTCAGCCGGATCCAGCGGATCGTACCAGGCGCCGGTCGACATCTGCACCACTCCCGGCAAAATCTGCTCGCTGAGGTGCACCCCGGCAAGAATGGCTCCCCGGGCGTTATAAACCTTGACCACGCTGCCTTCGCTGATGCCCCGCGCCTGCGCATCCTGCGGATGCATCCACAGCGGCTCGCGCCCCTGAATTTTCGTCGCCCGGCTCACGCTGCCGTGATCGTACTGGCTGTGCAGGCGGGTGCGCGGCTGGCTGGAGAGCAGATGCAGCGGCCAGCGCGCCGCCTCCTGCCGCTGCCAGGCCGCCTCCTGCTCATCCCACCACGGGTGGCCGGGACACTCGCGATAGCCAAACCCGGCGATGGTTTCGGAAAAAAGCTCGATCTTGCCGGAAGGCGTAGAGAGCGGATAGCGCTGCGGGTCGGCGCGAAAATCCGCCAGGAAAACCTGCGGTTTCTCCGGCGCGCTGTATTCCAGCACCCCCTGCCGCCAGAATTCATCAAACGACGGCAGCGCGATCCCCTCTTCCCGCGCGCGCGGCCGCGACGCTTCGTAGATCTCCCGCAGCCACTGCCCGGCGTCGCGCCCCTCGCTAAAGCGCTCGCCGCAGCCCAGCCGCTCGGCAAGGTCGCAGAAGATGGCGTAATCATCGCGCGCTTCGCCTACCGGCGGGATCTGCGCGCTCATGGCGATCATAAAACCGTCGTGACCGCCGCTGCCGATATCTTCCCGCTCCAGCGACGTGGTGACCGGCAGAACGATATCGGAAAATTTGGCCTGCGCGGTCCAGAACTGTTCATGAACGACCACCGTTTCCGGCCGCCGCCAGGCTTCACACAGGCGGTTAATATCCTGATGATGATGAAACGCGTTGCCGCCGGCCCAGTAGACGAGGCGGATGTCGGGATAGCGCAGATGCTGGCCGTCAAACTCGTATGCCTCGCCCGGATGCAGCAGCATATCGGAAAGGCGCGCCACCGGAATCACCTGGTTTACCGCGTTCTCTCCGGCGGGAAGGCGCGGCCCGGAAAAGGCCTTACGCGCCGCCCCCGCCAGATTGGTGCAGGCGTAGCCAAACCCCAGTCCGCCGCCCGGCGTACCGATTTGCCCCAGCAGCGCGGTGAGCGCCACCGTCGCCCAGTAGGCCTGCTCGCCCTGGCGCGCCCGCTGAATCGACCAGGAGATATTGACCATCGTGCGCTGGCTGGCCATCTCGCGCGCCAGCGCGGCAATCCGCTGCGCCTCAATACCGGTTATTGCCGCCGCCCACTCCGGCGTTTTTGCGACGCCATCGCTCTCCCCCATCAGGTAGGCGCGATAGGGCGCGAAACCCACGGTATGGCTGGCGATAAAACCGCTGTCGTAGAGGGATTCGTTAATCAGCACATAACAGAGCGCCAGCAGCAGCGCGGTATCGGTTCCCGGACGGACGGCGAGCCACTCGGCGCTCTCCACGGCGCTCAGGTCATTACGCACCGGGCTGATATTGATAAAGCGCGTCCCCTGCGCCTGCATCTTTTCCAGCCAGTATTTCAGCATATGGTCGTTGGCGCCGCCGCCGTTGACCTGCGCATTACGCAGCGGCAGGCCGCCGAATGCGACAAACAGCTGGCATTCGCGCGCCAGCTCGGAAAAGTGGGTGTGCTGGCGGTGCAGCGGGCTCAGCGGCCCGAGAATATGCGGCAGGATGCGCTCGCCCGCCGCGCTGCTGTAGGTGTTGGTGCTGGCGGTATAGCCGCCGAAGCACTTGAGGAAACGGTGCAGCTGGCTTTGCGCATGGTGAAAACGGCCGGCGCTGGCCCAGCCGTAGGAGCCGCCGAAAATCGCCTCATTGCCGCAGCGCGCTTTGACCGAATTCAGTTCTCGGGCCAGTAAATCGAGCGCCACCTCCCAGCTCACCTCAACAAACGGCTCTTTGCCGCGCCCCTCGCGCGAAGCCGGGCCATTTTGCAGGTAGCCCGCGCGCACCGCCGGACGGCGAATGCGCGTCTTGCTGGTGACCGCATCGGGGAGCGACTGACCAATACGTGAGGGATTTTTATCCCAGGGCACCGGCGTCACCGCCTCAATGTTGCCGTCACGGGCCTGGACCTGCCAGGTTCCCCAGTGCATTACGGTCAGATTATGTTGTTTTTTCATCTTGCCTGTTTTCTTCTCACCCGATAAAGGCCGCCATAATAAAGCGTGCGAATCCTGGGAATAAAATACGTATCACCATACAATCTGCTACAGAGAAAGGATTTTCCACGCAGAATAGCTCTACGCCATTCCAGGATGCGATATATTACAGCGACAGAATAATTTTAATTAAGCAGCAATCTTTATTTGAATAAATAAGAGTTGCAAGCAAATTAAGCCCACAAAATAAAAAGGGATTAAGCTGCATCATGAAATATTTTCAGGTTACAGATAACAAATTTACGTTTTCCTCAGGCAAATCTGCGATATAACATCGTTAATATACCCTAAATAATTCAAGTTTCAGGAAGGCGGCAAGTAAGAGAGTCCCGATGAGCTTACTCAAGTAAGTGATTCGGGTGAACGCACGTAGCCAACGCACATGCAACTTGAAGTATAACGGGTATAACTTAGACATATTTTGTATTTGAGATTGTGTGGCTGTTGTTGTCATGCTACTGCTCCGCACAGCCACCTCCATCACAGGACCATAATAAGAATGTCGCAGAAAATGAAATTATTGCCCATCGCGCTGGGCCTGCTCTCGCTCGCCTCCGTCAACGCTCTGGCGGCGGATGCCTTATCACTTCAGGGGAAAACTATCGGCGTCGCCGTGGTCGGGACGCAGCACTTCTGGGATCGTGAAGCCTATAAGGGTGCGACCGAAGAGGTAGAGAAACTGGGGGGTAAAGTGATCGGCGTCGATGGCGGCCGCGATAACCAGGTTCATGCGAATAACCACGATATTTTACTGTCGCGCAAGGTCGATGCGGTAATTAGTATTCTGGGCGACAGCGCCGTTGAGCCTAAATTCAAAGCGCTACGCGATGCCGGCATTCCGGTATTTACCGTAGACCACGTTTCAAAATATTCGGTCAATAACACCACCTCCGATAACTACACCCTGGGATCGACCATTGGTCGCTATATGGCCGATGAACTGGGCGGCAAAGGCAACGTTGCGGTATTTAACGCATTCTCCAGCTCCCTGCGTATTTGCGGCATTCGTTATGACCAGTGGAAATATGTCCTCAAAGATTATCCGGATATTCACATTATTCAACCGGAGCTGGCCGAGCAGTTTGCCAACTCGCCGGAAGATGCGCGTAAGAAAACCCTCGAACTGCTGAGCCAGTATCCAAAAGGCAAACTCGACGCCATCCATGTCGCCTGCTGGGATCAGCCGGCTATCGGTATTGTCCAGGCGCTGGAAGAGACCGGCCGCGATAAAGACGTCAAGGTCACCGCGATCGACGCCGGCCCGGAAACCCTGGAGATCATGGCCGAGCCGGGCAGCCCGTTCGTCGCCAACGTCGCCCAGCAGCCGCACCTGATTGGCCAGACCTCCGCCGATAACGTCGCGCGCTACTTCGACAAACAGAAGCTGCCCCTGCAGACCTTTATTCCGGTGGTGCCGGTGAAAGGCCCGCAGGAGGCAAAAGCGGTCTACAAACAGCTGGGATATGGCGAACTGCAGTGATCACTCCATCCTCCGGCGGGGTTAACCCCGCCGCTGGTCTGGCGATGAACCAGATCGGCAAAAGCTTTGCCAACGTGACTGCATTAAATGCGGTCACGCTGCTTCTGAATCCCGGTGAAATTCACGGCCTGATCGGCGAGAACGGCGCGGGAAAATCGACGCTAATAAAAATCCTCGCGGGCGTCTATCGGGCCGACAGCGGCAGCGCCACCCTCGACGGCGCGCCGCTGCCGCTCGGCAATCCCGCGGCGATTGAAGCGCTGGGTATCCGCGTTATTCACCAGGAACTTAACCTGATCCCGCACTTTACGGTGGCGGAATCGGTGTTTCTCGGCCAGGAGTACCGCACCCGCTGGGGCGCGCTGGACCGGCGGCGAATGAACGCGGCCACCCGGGCGTTTTTCCGCGACAGCTGGCAGCTGGATATTCATCCCCGCCGCCTGATCCGCGACCTCAGCCTCGCCGAACGCAAGCTGGTGCAAATCGCCAGAGCGCTGATCGACGGCGCGGCAAAGCTGGTGGTATTCGATGAGCCCACCGCGCCGCTGGAAGCGCAGGAAGCCGGCCTGGTCACCTCCGCGATTCTGCGCCTGCGGGAACAGGGGATCGCGATTCTCTACATTTCCCACTATCTCAACGAAATCGCCGCCCTTTGCGATCGCGGCACGGTGCTACGTAACGGCGAGGTGGTCGGCTACCCCGACCGGGCGCTTCTGCAGAATACCGACGCGCTGATCAAAATGATGGTCGGCCGCGATATCGAACAGCTCTATACCCCGCGCCAGAGCAGCGCGCATCAGGTCGATGCCGCTGCCCCGGTACTGTCGGTTCGCCATCTCAGCGACGGGCAGCAGTTACGCGATATTACCTTTGATATTCAGCCGGGCGAGATCGTCGGAGTCGCCGGACTGCTGGGCGCCGGGCGCGACGTGCTGATCGATCTGCTTTACGGGCTACGCCGCGCCCGCAGCGGCACGATAAGCGTTGACGGCCAGCCGAAGCGGCTGCGGACGCCGTATCAGGCTACCCGGGCCGGACTGGCCCTGGTGCCGCGCGACCGCCGCCATCAGGGGCTGATTCTCCCCTTCACCACCGCCGAAAATATCAATCTGGCCTCGCTACCGGAGACCGCCACTTTCGGCTGGGAGCACCGCGGCCGGGCGCTGGAAAAAGCGCGCAGCTGGATCGACCAGCTCTCTATCCGCCCCGGCCGTCCGGAGCTTCCGGTGCGCTTTATGAGCGGCGGCAACCAGCAAAAGGCGATTCTCGCCCGCTGGCTGGGCACCGATGCGCGGCTTTTTATTCTTGATGAACCCACTCTCGGGGTGGATATCGGCGCGCGCCGCGATATTTATCAGCGCACCCGCGAGCTGGCGGATCGCGGTCGCGGCGTTCTGGTCTCGTCCAGCGACGCGCCGGAGCTGCTGGGCCTTTGCGACCGCATCCTGGTGATGTGGCGCGGCGAGCTGGTGGCCAATCTCCCGACCCGGGGGCTGACGCTGGACGCGCTGCTGGTGACGATTAACGGTGGACAGGAACAACAGGTATGAGTGCAGGTATCCAGCGCCGCCCCCTTCCGGGCATCACGACGCTTATCGAAAAATTTCCCCTGATTCTCTTTTTTGCGCTGCTGATCTGGCTCAGCCTGCAGTCGCCTTTCTTTTTAAGCTGGCAAAATATCAGCATGATGCTGGTGCAAAGCGTGCCGCTGGCGATCCTCTGCTTCGGCCTGGTCTGCGTGATTGCCGTCGGCGGCGATGATGTGGTCTCCGGCGGCATCGACCTGTCGCTGCCCGCCATCGCGGTGCTCGGCGTCGCGCTGCTCAGCCTCGGCATGGCGGAGTGGAACACCCCTTACCTGGCGCTGTTGTTACTGCTGATCGCCGTTAGCCTGGCCTGCGGCGCCGTCAACGCCACGCTGGTGCTGGCGGCGGGTCTGCCGCCGCTGCTGGCGACCCTGTCAACTTCGGTGGCCTTCACCGGCCTGACCGACCTGCTGACCGGCCAGCGGCGCATCGCGGTGAGCGACCCGCTGATGGTGGCCTTTCGCGATAACGATCTGTTCGGCATTCCCTGGCCGCTGCTCTATCTGCTGGCGGTATTCGCGCTGTTTCAGTTTTTGCTCCACCACTCCCGCTTCGGCCAGCATTTACAGGCGGTGGGCGGTAACCGCGATATGGCGCAGATGAGCGGACTCAACGTTCGCCGTTTAACCATTATCGTCTGGCTGCTGGCGGGCATCGCCGCCGGCCTGGCGATTTTGCCGCTGCTCAGCCAGGGCTCAGGCAGCTCCAGCGGCACGGCGACGCCGCTGCTGCTGGAAACCGTCCTCGCGACCTTTATCGGCGCGGCGTTCTCGCGGCGGCGCGTGGTCACCATCTGGGGGGCGCTGCTCGGCGCGGTGCTGGTCAACGCGCTCTCTAACGGGCTCGGCCTGCTGGGGGTGAATATTTTCTGGATGGGCGCGATCAAAGGCGGCCTGATCCTCGTGGTGCTGGCGGCTTCGGCGGTCAGACATAAAGGAGGCCATTAATGAGCCAACTGACGCTCAAGACCCCCTCAACGGGGCAAACCGGCAGCGGTCCGCTGGCGTGGCTATCGCGGGCAGGATTCGGCGTCATTACCCTGCTGGCGATTGCCCTGTTCGGCTGGGCGAACCCGGTATTTCTGACCTTCGATAACTGGGCCAATTTGCTGCAGGGCAGCGCGATTCTGCTGATCGTGGCGATGGCGATGACCCTTATCGTTAGCGCCGGGGCGATTGACCTCTCCGTCGGCGTGGCGCTGGATTTCGGCGCCGCTTTTGCGCTGGTGGCGCTGAAGACCTGGCATCTGCCGTGGCAGGCGGCGGTGGGCTGCGCGCTGCTCGGCGGGGTGATTATCGGCCTGCTGAACGCCTTTCTGATCCTTATCTGCCAGATTCGTCCGTTCCTCGCCACCCTCGGCACCTGGTTTATCGCCAGCAGCGCCGAGCGTATCTATACCGACGGCGGCGGCTCTATCTCCTACCGCCGGATGGCGCCGGAGTATCACGATCTGGCGGTCGGCAATATCGCCGGTATTCCGACGCCGGTGGTGATTGTGCTGGCGCTGTGGCTGGTAGCCTGGCTGCTGACCGAACGCACGCTGTTTGGCAAGTACGTGCGCGCTATCGGCCAGAACGGCGAAGCGGCGCGTATCGCCGGGATCCGCGACCGCCGGACCATGCTGTGGGTGCTGGTGGCGGCCTCCGCGCTGTGCGCCGTCGGCGGCGTCATTCTCTCCGCCAACCTGCGCCAGTTTACGCCGCTGGCCGGCCAGGCCTACCTGATGGACGCCATCGCCGCGGTCTTTATCGGCACCGCCTTTAACCGGCTGGGCCGGGTCAGCATCGCCGGCACCCTCGGCGGGGTGCTGTTTCTCGCGATTATTGATAACGGCCTGAACCTGATGGGGCTGAACTACCTGGTGAAGGATGCGCTGGTGGGCGTGATTCTGGTGGTCGCGCTGGCCCTCTCCTTCTGGCAGGCGCGTCTGCGCCAGACCCATCGTTAAGCGGAGCACCTATGGCAGCTTTTGACGCCGTCTTTGTCGGCCTGACTATTCTTGATATCGCCGGTCGCCCGGTGATCGACATCCCGCCGCGCGGCGGGGTAGCCTTTATCGAACAAATTCGTCTTAACCCCGCCGGAACCGCCGCCGGGGCCAATATTAACGCCGCGAAGCTGGGCATTCGCACCGCCGCGGTGGCCTGCCTCGGTGAAGATGAAAAAGCCGATTTTATCCTCGCCAGCTATGCGCGGCTGGGGATCGACTGCTCGCTGGTCCAGCGCACGGCGCAGCAGGAAACGTCGGCGACGATCCTGCCCATCCGCCCCAACGGCGAGCGCCCGGCGCTGCACTGTCGGGGCGCTTCCGATGCGCTTTTTATCCGCGAAGAAGAGTTTGACGCGATCCTCGACTGCCGGTTCCTGCACCACGGCGGCACCGGCCTGCTGGCGGCGATGGATAGCGGGCAAAGTGCGCTGCTGCTGCGGGCGGCGAAAGCCCGCGGCGTTACCACCAGCTTTGATTTAATCGCCCCCGACGCGGGCACCCTGGATCTGCTGCGCCCTCTGCTGCCGTCGGTGGACTACTTTATGCCTTCCCTTGAAGAAGCGGCGTATCTCTCCGGGGAGACCCGGCCGGAAGCGATTGCCCGCGTCTTCTTTGCGCTTGGCGTCGGAACCTGCATTTTGAAGGACGGCGAAAACGGCTCCTGGCTGCTGACCCGGGACGGCGCCGTCGAGCATATCGCGCCGTTCCGGGTCGATGCCGTAGATACTACCGGCTGCGGCGACAGCTACTGCGGCGGCTTTATTGCCGCGCTGGCCCGGGGGTTAAGCGTCAAAGCGGCGTGCGAGGTGGCTTCCGCCGTCGCCGCGCTGGTGGCGACCGGCATGGGATCGGATGCCGGCGTGGTGGACTGGCAGCATACGCAGGAGTTTATGGCGACCCACCGTCGCGGATAACAAGCTTCGCCGCCGCATTGCGCGGCGGCAAGCGCGGCTTAACGCCACTGATAGAGCAGCGGCTCTCCGGCGACATAGCGCTGGAGGTCGGCGGCAATCATCGCCGTATGCTTAGCAATGCTCTCCCGCGTCGCCCCGGCGATATGCGGCGTAATAATCACGTTATCAAACTCGGTGACAAACGGATGGTCGCGCCACAGCGGCTCGCGATGGTAGACATCCAGCGCCGCGCCGCCCAGCGGGCCGTGGCGCAGCGCGTGAATCAGCGCTTCTTCGTCCACGACCGCCGCGCGCGAGGTATTGATCAGCAGCGCGCCCGGCTTCATGCTGTTCAATAATGGCGCGTTCACCAGCCCATCGCTGTGCGGGCCGCTGCTCAGATGCAGGCTCACGATATCCGCCTCGCGGAACAGCCCCTCAAGGGTCGTCTTTTGCAGCCCCGGTTCGTTGATATCCTCGGCGGCGACAAACGGGTCCACCACCAGTACCGCCATGCCAAAGGCGCGGGCGATACGCGCCACCCGGCGGCCAATATTACCGTAGCCAATCAGCCCCAGGGTTTTGTTGCGCAGCTCGCTGCCTTTAAAGACTTCATAAGGGCTTTGCGGACTAACGTCCCACACTACATCGCGGCGCAGTCCGCTCTGGGTGGCCTGCGCGGCGTTTTCGGCGTGGGTAAATTCGCCGCGCTTCAGCGCCGCGTGGGATTGCGGAATATGCCGCGCCAGGCTCAGCATCAGCCCCAGCGTCAGCTCGGCGGCGGCGTCCGCGTTGCGCCCCGGCGTATAGAGCACGCGGATACCGCGCGCCTGGGCGGCTTTGGTATCGATGTTCACCGGATTGGCGCGGGTGCAGGCGATCACCTGTAAACGCGGGCAGGCGGCGATCACCGCTTCCGTCACCTCATCGTAGCTGGTCACCAGCACCTCGGCGTCGTGGGCCAGTTCGATCAGCTGGCCTGCGCTCAGCTTCGGCTTGCCCAGCGCCCAGCCTTCTACCCGCAGTTCGCCCAGTTGCTGAAAAGCGCTGAGGTCGCCGGCGTGTTCGGCGGTAAAAACAATTTTCATATGCGTTATTCCTGAGAAATACGTTGAAGCGCCTCGCGGCGGGCCTGCCACACCGGGAGCATCTGCTCGCGCAGCAGGCGATACACCGGATAGAGCGCGGCGTAGCGGCTGTGCGCCTGCGGATGGGGTCGATAGCGGGTCTGCTCCAGCGCCGGATAGCGGCTCAGGGCATCGACGCTGCGCGCCGCCAGAATCGCCGCGCCGCGCGCGCTAAGCTCGTTGAAAGGACTGGAAACCACCGTTCTGCCGGTGCAGTCGGCAATGATTTGTAGCCAGGTCGCCGAAGCCGCGCCGCCGCCGGTCAGGTACAGTTCGCCGCCCTGCGGGTAGCCCTGAAGCGAGTCGACGATAGCGTAAGCCAGCCCTTCAAACACCGCCCGCAGCAGCTCCGCGCGGGTGGTGTGCTGGCTAATGCCGAAATAACCGGCCCGCGCCTCCGGGCTAAAGAACGGGGCGCGTTCGCCGTTGAGGTAGGGCTGCCAGAAGACGCCGCCGCTGCCGGGCTCAACGCTGGCGATATGCTGTTCCAGCTGCTGTAAATCCGGCTCCAGCGCAATCTGCTGCTGGAGCCAGTCGATGTTCGGCGTCCCGGCCTGCATCGGAAAAAGGTTAATAAAGCTGCCCGCTTCGGTATGGGTGACGTAGCGCGTCCCCTCGTTGACCGTCTGGCGACCGTGGCAGACGATACCGGTGCAGCAGGTGGTGCCGAGAATGGTATAAATATCGCCATCGTTGACCGCGCCGCAGCCCAGCGCCGCGCTGCACACATCCAGCGCGCCCGCCGCCACCGGCGTGGCGGCGGGAAGCCCGGTCAGCGCCGCGACCTCTTCACGCAGCGTTCCAGCCTGAGCGTCCGGCGCCAGCAGCGGTGGGAACAGAGATTGTAAATCTGCCAGGCCCATCTCATTGAGCACCACCGTGGATAGCTTTCCGCTCTGCTGATTCAGCAAAGAGGTGCTGGCATCGGTAAGATCCAGCGCCGCGACGCCGGTGAGGCGAAAGCGGATCCAGTCCTTGGCGAAAAACAGATAGCGGGCCGCCGCCAGCCGCTCCGGCTGGTGATGCTTGAGCCAGCACAGCTGCATGCTGGTGTTGCAGGGCTGCAGATGGGTACCGGTATCGTCAAAGAAGCGACGGTCAAAACCGGGGCGACTGAGCAGTTCGCTCATCAGGTCGCGGCTGCGGGTGTCGCTCCACAGGATACCCGGCCCGACCGGTTCGCCTTCGGCGTCGCTGAGCCAGACCCCTTCGCCCTGCCCGGCAAGGCCGATGGCGCGTAAACGCCCGCTTTGCAGCGCCGGATACCGGGCGATATCGCGTAAAATCGCCACCACCGACTGCCACAGCTGGGCCATATCCTGCTCGGCGTGACCGTTGGCCGACAGCCGCGGGCCGGTGTTCTGCGCCGCGCTGGCGCACGCCTGAAAGCGTTCATCAAACAGCACCGCTTTCACGCGCGAGGTGCCGATATCGATTCCGAGATAAAAATCCATGCCTGACCCGTTGGTGAAGAGAAATTAGTCGCGCTCGTAGCGGCGGCGCATCAGTTCACATTCGAACAAAAATTCCAGTCCTTCGAGCTGGCGACGGGCTTCGTGAATGTCTTTTCCCCAGCAGGTCAGGCCGTGGCCGCGCAGCAGGAAGCCGTAGCGCAGCGGGTGAGTCTGCGCATAATCTTCAATGCGCGCCGCCAGGGCATCGATATTCTGGTCGTTGTCAAAAATGGCGACCGGCACGGTATCGAGATGGCTGTGCTGGCCGGTCAGGGTTTTCTGCATCTCATAGCCCTGCAGCGCCAGGGTGGCGCTTTTTTCAATCCGCGACAGCACGGTCGCGTTGACGGTATGAACGTGCAGCACGACATTCGCTTCCGGGAACAGGCGATACACCAGGGTATGCAGGCCGGTTTCAGCAGAGGGTTTACGTCCGGAAGGCGCTTTATTGCTGGCGATCTCCACCTGCAGGAAATCCTCCGTCGTCAGGCTGCCTTTATCGCGCCCCGACTCGCTCAGCCAGCACCAGGTCTCATCCTGACGCACCGACATATTGCCGCCGGTGGCCGGTGCCCAGCCTTTCGCGCCGATCCAATGACAGGTGGTGACCAGTTGCGCGAGTCTTTCTTGCCACATAGCAGTTCCTTAGTTTAGCGATGTTGTATTTAGCCGTCTAAATGGCTATTTACCCGATACTAACACCGCCGGCGTAAGCGAACAATATTTCAGGAAAGACTTACATTGATAATGGTTATATCAGAAAAGCATATGAAATTACTGTTTTTAACAACAATACAACTGAACATTTTCATGACGCCAAAATTACCGCCTGCGGGCGGTTAAAAAGATGGGGGATCGTGCCGCCGGGAAACGGCGTAAAATTGGCATCATTTGTCGATTCTGACCTGCCCCCCAGGTCGGGTAAGACGCCAGCCGCCGTCCGCCAAAAATGCGGAGGCAGAAGTCACATCCCACTGCCCCACGGCGGTGCAAAACATGGCAATGTGCACACATTTATGGCAAACAGCGGCCGTTTAACGTCGTTTTATGTGCATACTGCCCACCCCATTGTGTTACCCCTGCCCCGCTTTTTCTGGCACACCTCTTGCTACCCCTCTGCCATCGCTATTTGGATAGCCACTCAGAGGTTCCACCATGTCAAACAGCAATGATTTTCCGCTCGTCGAAGCGCCCGCCGCCGGGCGCAAGGGCGTTTTTTCCATCTCGATGGTTCTGTTCAGCTTTACTTTTTTCACCGGCACCATGTTCGCGGGGGGCAAGCTTGGCGTCTCTTTCTCCATCGTTAACCTGCTGTGGATTGCGGTTATCGGTAACTTTCTGCTGGCCCTGTACGCCGCCTCGCTCGGCTGGATTGCCGCGCGCAGCGGGCTAAATACCGTACTGATGGGCCGTTTTTGCTTCGGTGAAATCGGCAGCAAGCTCGCCGATTTTATTCTCGGCTTCGCCGAGCTGGGCTGGTACGCCTGGGGAACCGCGACGGTCGCCATCTCGCTGGTCAAAATCCTCGCCCTGCCTGCGGCGATGACGATTCCGCTGATGATCCTGTTCGGCATCCTGTTCTGCGTCACCGCGCTGGTGGGCTATAAGGGGCTGGATGCGCTGTCGCGCGTATCGGTACCGCTAATGTTTATTCTGCTGGTGGTGTCGATGTACCTTGCCGCCCATCACGCCGGCGGCTGGCAGGCGATGACCCAAATCGAACCGGGTGAAACCATGACCTGGTCGGCGGCCATTACCATGGTATTCGGCACCTTTGCCAGCGGCGCGACCCAGGCGACGAACTGGACGCGGCTGGCCAACTCCAGCCGCACCGCCATCGTCGCCAGTATGAGCAGCTTCCTGATCGGCAACGGGCTGATGATTATCGCCGGCGCCTGGTGCGCCATCGTCTACCAGCAGGCCGATATCGTGGAAGTGCTGATTTTGCAGGGGCTGTCGGTCGCCGCGGTGGTAATGCTGTGCCTCAACCTGCTGACGATTCAGGGGCCAACGATCTACAACGTCTCGGCCGCCGCCTGCCATCTGCTGCGCAGCGAGCGTCGCCGCACCCTGACCGTGGTTGCCGCCGGGGTCGGCATTCTGCTGGCCATTGGCGGTATGTATGAAATGCTGATCCCTTTCCTCGTGCTGCTGGGCAGCATCATTCCGCCCATCGGCGGCGTGATCCTCGCCGACTACTGGTTTTATCGCGGCGGCCGCTATCCGCTGCTGCACAACGCCCGTTTGCCGCGCTTTAACTGGCTGGGTCTTAGCGCCTACGCGGTGGGCGCGGCGGTGGCTTACCTGTCACCGTGGATCGCCCCGCTGGTTGGCATTACCGTTTCCGCACTGGTCTATATCGCGCTGACGCGTCTGAGCAAACGTCAGCCCGCCGCTGATTCGGTCGCGGAGCAGTAGCCGTGAGCCTGACGGTCAGCGAAATCCTCGCCCTGGATGGGCTCTCCGCCATGCGCCTGCGGGCCGGTAAGCAGGGGCTGCAGCTGGCGGTTCGCTGGTACTACGTGGCGGAAAATGAAAATATCGCCGAATGGATCATGGGCGGGGAGCTGGTGTTTATCACCGGCATCAACCATCCCCGCGATGAAGAAAACCTGATCCATTTGCTGATGGAGGGCAAGCAGCGCGGGATCGCCGGCATGGTGATCCTCACCGGCGACGCGTACATTCAGGCGATCCCGCCGCGCCTGATTGCGCTGGCCGACGAGCTGGGCATTCCGCTGATCGAACAGCCCTATCTGCTGAAAATGGTGATCGTGACCGAACGCATCGGTACCGCGCTGGTGCGCAGCGAAAACGCCCTGCAATCGCAGCGCGATATTCTGCTGCAGCTGTTAACCGGCGACTATCCCGACCTGCAAATCCTGCATCAGCGGGCGCTCCACCAGCAGCTGGATTTTACTCGCCCGCTGCGGGTGGCGGCGCTGCGCCTTGAGGGGATCCCGCGCCTGTTTCGCCAGTTTCCGCCGGAGCAGGCCGAAGCCTGGCTGCAGCAGGCCCGCCGCACCGTACGCCAGCGCCTGCAGCAGCAGCTCAATCAGCAGGGCAATCCCTTTCCGCTGGTCGAACGCAGCAATATGTTTCTCTTTCTGCTTCCGGATGAGGAAGGCGAGTTTTATCAGCAGAAAACGTGGCTCCAGGCGTGGCTGATCGCGCTGGCGGAGGGCGACGACGGGCTATCGCTGCTGTGCGGCCTTTCGGCGCCGGTGCAGCAGCTGCAGGGATATCAGCGCGCGCTGTCGCAGGCGCGTCAGGCGCTGGACCTCAGCGATAACCTGCGTCCGGCCCAGCGCATCAGCGACTACCAGCAGCTGGGGTTTATCAAACTGCTCTCCGCCGTTAGCGACCCCGCCCTGCTGAGCGACTTTATGCACGACACCCTCGGCTGTCTGATTGAGCCGGATCGCAAAAGCCCCTGGCTGCTGATGGAGACCCTGGAAACGCTGCTTCAGGAGAGCGGCAACGTGGTCAGAGCCGCCGAGCGGCTGGGCATTCACCGCAACACGTTGCATCAACGCATTCAGCGTATTGAGAAGCTGACCGGCTATCCGGTCAGCCACCCGCAGTTTCATCTCAACGCCTCGGTCGCCTTAGCGATCTGGCGTATGTCGCAAAACCATTTACGGGAACAACCATGAAAATTATCAACGCGCGCCTGCGCCATCAAGAAGCGCTCTATACCCTCGACTTACAGGACGGCGTGATTAAAAGCATCATCGCGCAGGCCGCGGCGCAGGCGGCTGACGCCGACGATATCGACGCTGAGCAAAAGCTGGTCATCCCGCCGTTCGTCGAACCGCATATCCATCTTGACGCCACCCTGACGGCGGGCGAGCCGGAGTGGAATATGAGCGGTACCCTGTTTGAGGGCATCGCCCGCTGGAGCCAGCGCAAAGCGAGCGTCACCGTCGAAGATACATGCCAGCGGGCGCTGAAAACCATCGGTATGCTGCGCGACAACGGCGTGCAGCACGTGCGCACCCACATTGATGTCACCGACCCTTCCCTGACGGCGCTTGAGGCGATGCTGAGAGTGAAAAAAGAGGCGGCCCATCTTATCGATCTGCAGATCGTCGCCTTCCCGCAGGAGGGCATTGAGTCCTTCCCCGACGGACGCGAACTGATGACCCGCGCCATCGAAATGGGCGCCGACGTGGTGGGCGGCATTCCGCACTACGAAAACACCCGCGATAAGGGCGTCAGCTCGCTGGTTTTTCTGATGGACCTGGCCCAGCGCCACGGCTGCCTGGTGGACGTGCACTGCGATGAAACCGACGACCCGCAGTCGCGCTTTCTGGAGGTGCTGGCGGAAGAGGCCCGGGTGCGCGGCATGGGCGCGCAGGTCACCGCCAGCCATACCTGCGCCATGGGCTCCTACGACAATGCCTACTGCTCGAAGCTGTTCCGTCTGCTCAAAGCGTCTGGCATCAATTTTATCTCCTGCCCGACCGAAAGCATTCACCTGCAGGGACGCTTCGACAGCTGGCCGAAACGCCGCGGCGTGACGCGGGTGGCGGAGCTGGACCGCGCCGGGATCAACGTCTGCTTTGCCCAGGACTCCATTCAGGATCCGTGGTACCCGCTGGGCAACGGCAACATCATGCGCATCCTCGACGCCGGGCTGCATATCTGCCATATGCTGGGATACGAAGATTTGCAGCGCTGCCTCGATCTGATTACCGATAACAGCGCCCGCACCCTGTGCCTCGGCGACAACTACGGCATTGCCGAAGGACGCCCGGCGAACCTGCTGATCCTCGATGCGGAAAACGACTACGACGCGCTGCGCCGCCAGGCCAAAGTGCTGACCTCCATTCGTCACGGCAAAGTTATTTTGCAGCGCCAGGCGGAGCAGATTCGCTATCCGGCATAAGCCTGACGTTGACGCGGCCGCGATGCCGCGTCAACCCACTGCTCGCCCGGGGATTTATGTGGTACCTTTTAACGACTTTTTCCGTGCCGGCCATGGGTTCCAGCGTCGGCGCGGGCTCACTGAGGATAACCCGTACCCTGATACTATGAGCGAAAAAAAATGGATTAAGGCAGAGGACGTTGCCCGACTCGCTGGCGTCTCCCGTTCCGCGGTTTCCCGCACCTTTACGCCCGGCGCATCGGTGGCGGAAAAAACCCGCCAGAAGGTCCTCGCCGCGGCGGAAACGCTGGGCTATCAGGTCAACATTATCGCCCGCACGATGAACACCGGCAGCAGCAATTTTATCGGCATCGTCACCGCCGGTTTTGATAACCCCTTCCGCAGCAAGCTGCTGTCGCCGCTGGTCCACCAGCTGGCGCTCAACGGTTTTATGCCGCTGCTGATGAACGCCGACGATCCGCAGCAGCTCGCCCCGTCGCTCAGGCAGCTGCTGAGCTATCACGTCGCGGGGGTCATTATCACCTCCGGGGCGCCGCCGCTGTCGCTGGCGGAGGAGTATCTGGAGCGAAAAATCCCGGTGACCCTTATCAACCGCCACGCCGAGCTGGCCGGCTGCGATCGCGTGTGCAGCGACAACGCGCAGGGCGCGAAGCTGGTGGCCGACCTGTTTGCCCAGCGCCAGTGGCGCCAGGCCGGGTTTATCGGCGAAAGCCTGGATAACTTCAGCACCCGCCAGCGCTACGAAGCGTTTGTTGCCCATACCCAGGGCATGGAGGTCGCCGCGCACTTCTGCGACAGCAGCGGCTATCAGGCGGGCTTTGCCGCCGCCAGGCAGCTGCTTGCCGCGCATCCGCAGCTGCAGGCGCTGTTCTGCGCTACCGATATGCTGGCGCTCGGCGCGCTGGACGGCCTGCGGGCGGACAACCCCGCCGCTTCGCTACCGGCGATTATCGGCTTCGATGATATTCCCCAGGCGGACTGGCAGCCCTATCAGCTGACTACCGTGCAGCAGAATACCGCCCTACTCGCCCACCACGCGGTGGATCTGCTGGTCACGCGGATCGCCAAATTCAGCCTGCCGTCACGCCATCGCGAAGTGCCGGTGAAACTGATCGTTCGTCAAAGCGCGAAATGAAAAATTCATTTTATGCCGGAGCGATCACAGAATAATATTTTTAATCCATCCACACTCATTTTGCCCTTCGGGGCCGTTTTTTTCAGGCAATTTGCACACGTGTGCAAAATAGGGAGTTATGATGAAATCACTGGAATCAAATGAACTGCAGGCCCGCTACCGTTTAGCCTGCGAGCTGGCGAAGGCCGGCGCTGAACTGGCGTTCGAATACTATCAACAGCGCGACCGGCTGACGGTGGATCATAAAGGCGAGGATCTGCAGGACGTGGTCAGCGTCGCCGATAAGCGGGTCGAAGCGTTTGTTAAGCAGCGCATTACCGACGCCTTCCCGCAGGACGGTTTTCTCGGCGAGGAGAGCGGGACGCAGATGCCGGACGCGCGCGTGCTGTGGGTTGTCGATCCCATCGACGGCACCAGCTGTTTTCTTAACGGCCTGCACACCTGGTGCCTGTCGCTGGCCATCATTGCCGACGGCGAACCGGTTATCGGCGTGGTGTACGACCCCAACCATCGCGAGCTGTTCCACGCCCTGAAAGGCCAGGGCGCGTGGCTTAACGATGCGCCTATCGCGCCGCATCCGGCAGCGACGGTCAAAGAGGGCGTGATGGGCGTCGGCACCTCGCACCGCGTGACGCCTGCGGTCTTTCTGCCCTTCCTCGATGCGCTGCTGAGCGACGGCGGGATGTTTATCCGCAACGGCTCCGGGGCGCTGATGAGCGCCTGGGCGGCGGCGGGCAGGCTTATCGGCTACTACGAACCGCATATGAACCCGTGGGACGGGCTGCCGGGGCTGGTGCTGATGCGCGAAGCGGGCGGCCTCAGCAACGACTATCTGGCAAACGACGGGATTCGTCACGGTAATCCGCTGCTGCTGGCCAGCAAGACGCTCTATCCACAATTAAAAAACATGCTTTGTCACCCATTACCTTAACCGCATCGGGTCAGGCTTTATCTGATTATGTACTCTACACAACGACAATCTACCCTCACGGACGAACCACACTAATCAGTCAGGCCTCCGACCTTCGGAGATACCATTATGTCTGGAAGAATTATCGCATTTTTTCGCGCTTCGCCGCCCAAAGCGGGCGGAGAGTTCGATGAGCGGCGCTTTCGCAGCGTGCGCTGGCAAACCTTTATTACCATGACCCTGGCGTACGTCACGTTCTACGTTTGCCGGCTGTCGTTCACCGTCGCCAAAAGCGCGCTGGTGGAGCTTGGCATTACCCCGACGGAGCTGGGCATGATCGGCTCAACGCTGTTTTTCAGCTACGCCATCGGCAAGCTGGTCAACGGCTTTATCGCCGATCATGCCAACGTGGTGCGCTATATGAGCCTTGGGCTGCTGCTGAGCGCCGGGATGAACCTGATGATGGGGATGACCAGCAACGCCATGCTGCTGGCTATCTTCTGGGGGATTAACGGCTGGGCGCAGTCGATGGGCGTCGGTCCGTGCGTGGTATCGCTGGCGCGCTGGTACGGCTGTAAAGAACGAGGCACCTTTTACGCCATCTGGTCGACGGCGCATAACATCGGCGAAGCGATGACCTATATGGTGATCGCGGCGGTGATTGCCGGATTCGGCTGGCAGATGGGCTATCTGTCGACCGCCGCGCTCGGCGCCGCCGGGGTGGTGCTGATGCTGTTGTTTATGCGCGACTCGCCGCAAAGCTGCGGCTTCCCGTCAATCAACGTGATTCGCGACGAACCGCAGGAGGAGACGGAAGCCCGCGGCTCGGTGTTTAAAAACCAGCTGCTGGCGCTGCGCAACCCGGCCCTGTGGGCGCTGGCGCTGGCCTCGGCGTTTATGTATATCGACCGCTACGCGGTGAACTCATGGGGGATCTTCTTCCTGGAGCAGGATAAAGCCTACTCTACCCTCGAAGCGTCCGGGATTATCGGGGTCAACGCTATCGCGGGTATTGCCGGAACGATTATCGCCGGGATGCTCTCCGACCGCTTCTTCCCGCGCAACCGCAGCGTGATGGCCGGTTTTATCAGCCTGCTCAACACCGCCGGCTTCGCGCTGATGCTCTGGTCGCCGCACGGCTACTACACCGATATTCTGGCGATGATTATCTTCGGCGCTACCATCGGGGCGTTGACCTGCTTCCTTGGCGGACTGATCGCCGTCGATATTTCGTCCCGTAAAGCCGCGGGCGCCGCGCTCGGCACCATCGGTATCGCCAGCTACGCGGGGGCGGGACTCGGCGAGTTTCTGACCGGCATCATCATCGATAAAACATCGATAATCGAAAATGGCAAAACGCTGTATGACTTCAGTACGCTATCGCTGTTTTGGGTAGGCACCGGCCTGATGTCCGCGCTATTCTGTTTTACCACCGCTGCGATTGTTGCCAGGCGACACGCGATAGAGCGTCAGACCTCATTCTCGTCATAACCGTTTAACTTATAAGGAAGATTTTATGATGCCTGTACGACATCAGGTTTTGCTACGCCTGCTGCTCGCCTGCGCCCTGCCGCTGCTGGCCGCGCCGGGCCACGCAGCCGCGCAGTTTACGCTGGAAAAAGTGGTTGAGCTCAGCCGCCACGGCATTCGTCCGCCGACGGAGGGCAACCGGGAGGCTATCGAAGCCGCGACCCAGCGTCCGTGGACGCAGTGGACCACCCACGACGGCGAGCTGACCGGCCACGGCTACGCCGCCGTCGTCAATAAAGGTCGTGATGAAGGCACACGCTATCGTCAGCTCGGACTACTGGCGGCGGGCTGTCCGGCGAGTGGAGAGATTTACGTGCGCGCCAGCCCCCTGCAGCGCACGCGGGCCACCGCCCAGGCGCTGGTGGACGGCGCCTTTCCCGGCTGCGGCGTGATGATTCATCACGTCAGCGGCGACGCCGACCCGCTGTTTCAGACCGATAAATTTGCCGCCACGCAAACCGATCCCGCCCGCCAGCTGACGGAAGTGAAGAAGACGGCCGGCGATCTGGCGCAGCGTCGGCAGGCGCTGGCTCCGGTGATTCAGTTGCTGAAAAACGCCGTCTGCGCGCCCGATAAGCCCTGCCCGGTATTTGACCTGCCGTGGCAGGTGGAGCAGAGCAAAAGCGGCAAAACGTCGATTAGCGGGCTGAGCGTGATGGCCAATATGGTTGAGACGCTGCGTCTGGGCTGGAGCGAGAACCTGCCTCTCAGCCAGCTGGCGTGGGGCAATATTACCCGCGCCAGCCAGGTCACCGCCCTGCTGCCGCTGCTGACGGAGAACTACGATCTGAGCAACGATGTGTTTTATACCGCGCAAAAACGCGGCTCGATTCTGCTCAACGCCATGCTCGAAGGGGTAAAAGAGGGCGCCGCGCCGAACGTGCGCTGGCTGCTGCTGGTGGCGCACGATACCAATATCGCCATGGTGCGGACGTTAATGGACTTTAGCTGGCAGCTGCCGGGGTACAGCCGCGGCAATATCCCGCCGGGCAGCAGCCTGGTACTGGAACGCTGGCGCGACACCCATAGCGGAAAACGCTACCTGCGCGTCTACTTCCAGGCGCAAAGTCTGGACGATTTACGCCGCCTGCAAACGCCGGATAGCCAGCATCCGCTGCTGCGCCAGGAGTGGCATCAGGCGGGCTGCCGGACCACCGCCGTCGGGACGCTGTGCCCGTACCAGGCGGCGCTGAAGGCGCTTGGCCGCAATATCGACCCGCAGTCCGCTCCGGCGGTAGAGATGGTGCTGCCATAAGTTGAAGGCGAAGCGAGGGAGGTCGCTTCGCCTTTTTGCTCAGGTTCAGGCCTTTTCTGGCGCAAACGCCCCGGCGGCGACCTGCTCCGGGGTCACCACGCCGCTGTCCAGCACCCAGCCGCTCACTAACGCCGCGGGCGTGACGTCAAACGCCGGATTATAAACGGCGGCCTCTTTCGGCGCCCACTGCACCGCGCCAAAGCTGCCGGCGACGCCGGTAACTTCGGCGGCCGCCCGCTGCTCAATCGGGATTGCCGCGCCGTTCGGGCAATGGCGGTCCAGGGTAGTCTGCGGCGCGGCCACGTAAAAGGGAATCTGATGATACTTCGCCAGCACCGCCAGCGAATAGGTGCCGATTTTATTTGCCACATCGCCGTTGGCGGCGATACGGTCAGCGCCCACCCAAACCGCGTCGACCTGGCCCTGCGCCATCAGGCTGGCGGCCATCGAGTCGGTAATCAGCCGATACGGCACGCCCAGTTCACCCAGCTCCCAGGCGGTCAAACGTCCGCCCTGTAACAGCGGGCGCGTTTCATCCACCCAGACGTTCGCCACCTTTCCCTGCTGATGCGCCAGCGCAATCACCCCCAGCGCGGTGCCGACGCCCGCCGTCGCCAGGCCGCCGGTATTGCAGTGGGTCAACAGGCGGCTGCCCGGCGTCACCAGCGCGCTGCCCGCCTCGGCGATGCTGGCGCAAAGCTGTTTATCCTCTTCGATCAGGCGCATCGCTTCCGCTTCCAGAGCCTGTGGAAAGCGCTCCTCCGCCAGCGCCAGCTTCATGCGATCCAGATTATTCATCAGGTTTACCGCCGTCGGACGCGCGGCGCGCAGCGTCTCCAGCGCCTCAGATAGCGCCTCGCGGGTCAGGCCGCGCTGCGCCAGCAGCGCCAGCAGCAGGCTGGCCGACAGGCCAATCAGCGGCGCGCCGCGTACCCGCAGGGCGTGAATATGGTCCACCAGCAGCGCCACGTTATCCGCCGCCAGCCAGCGTTTTTCCTGCGGTAAAGCCTGCTGGTCAAGAATAAAGAGCTGATTTTCGCTTACCCGCAGGCTGGTGGTCTGTAGTGTCTGCATTTAGTTAAATCCCTGTTGCGTTGTTGTATCACATTGTGTCAGGATGGAATCCAGAAGTATAGACGTCTGAACGGCTTAATCAGAATTTTGAGGATCGAGGCAATGTCGCAATACCATACTTTCACGGCCAGCGATGCGGTGGCTTACGCCCAACAATTTGGCGGTATCGACAATCCGTCAGAACTGGTGTCCGCGCAGGAAGTGGGCGACGGCAACCTCAACCTGGTGTTTAAAATTTTCGATATCAGGGGCGTGAGCCGGATTATCGTTAAGCAGGCGCTGCCCTACGTGCGCTGCGTGGGAGAATCCTGGCCGCTAACCCTTGACCGCGCGCGCCTTGAAGCACAAACCCTGGTGGCTCACAATCAGCACTGCCCGCAGCACACGGTGCGGATTGTGCATTTCGATCCCGAACTGGCGGTGATGGTGATGGAAGATCTCTCCGATCACCGCATCTGGCGCGGGGAGCTGATCAACAACGTTTACTACCCCCAGGCCGCCAGCCAGCTGGGGGAATACCTGGCCCAGACGCTGTTCCACACCAGCGACTTTTATCTGCATCCTCACGAGAAAAAGGCCCAGGTGGCGCAATTTATTAATCCCGAGATGTGCGAAATCACCGAGGATCTGTTCTTTAACGACCCGTATCAGGTTCACGAGCGCAACAGCTATCCAGCCGCGCTGGAAGCCGATGTCGCCGCCCTGCGCGACGATGCCCAGCTGAAGCTGGCGGTGGCCGCGCTCAAGCATCGCTTCTTTTCCCATGCCGAAGCGCTGCTGCACGGCGATATCCACAGCGGCTCGATTTTCGTCGCCGAAGGCAGCTTTAAGGCCATCGACGCCGAGTTCGGCTTTTTCGGCCCGATTGGCTTCGATATCGGCACCGCCATCGGCAACCTGCTGCTCAACTACTGCGGTCTGCCGGGGCATCTGGGCATTCGCGATGCCGCCGCCGCTCGCGAACAGCGCCTCAGCGATATCCAGCAGTTCTGGACCACCTTTGCCGAGCGTTTTCAGGCGCTGGCGGCGGAGAGATCCCGCGACGCCGCGCTGGCCTGGCCCGGCTATGCCTCCGCGTTCCTGAAGAAAGTGTGGGCCGACGCGGTGGGCTTCTGCGGCACCGAACTGATTCGCCGCAGCGTCGGGCTGTCGCACGTGGCGGATATCGACGCTATCCCGGACGACGCCATGCGCCATGAATGCCTGCGCCACGCCATCACGCTGGGTAAAGCGCTGATTGTGATTGCCGGGCGTATCGACAGCGTGGATGAGCTGATTGCGCGAATTCGCCAGTACGGTTGAATCTCTGTCCAGCCTTTCCCGGCTCGCGCTGCGCTTAGCCGGGCTACGGGCTCACCACCGTCTGCGATCCGGTAGCCCGGGTAAGGCGTTTACGCCGCGACCCGGGAAGCAACAACCCACAATCCCCTACCCCAGATACTCAATCACCGACAGCCCATCGTTATAATGCCGGTAGCCCGGACAGGCGCGTCAAGCGCCGCCTCCGGGTATTTGCCTCTTTTCCCCGGAGGCGATGCTTCGCATCTGTCCGGGCTACGGGTTCGCCACCATCTGCGATCCGGTAGCCCGGGTAAGGCGTTTACGCCGCGACCCGGGAAGCAACAA